>NZ_JBHJUK010000077.1:0-40249 GCF_042266225.1 Kitasatospora sp. NPDC056181 | reverse complement strand
GGCAGACCCAGGGGGGCCTGCCGACGACCGGGGAGCCGGCCCAGGGGTGCCGACGGAGGGGGAGGAGCAGCAGAGCTCGCCGACCGTCGAAGCCGTCCGCGCAGCCACCCGACGCCGCCTGCGCCACAGCGTGCCGCGCACCAACCGTGTCTGTCCCCGCTTCAGCGACGCCGAATGGTCCCAACTCCAGAACGCCGCCGCCCGAGCCGAACTCGCCCCCGGCGGCTACACAGCCGCTGCCGCACTCGCCGCCGCCACGAGCACCGACCCGAACGCCGCCGTCGCCGACTACCGGCGCGGGATCCAGGAGCTCATGGAGTCCAACCGGCAGCTCGGCGCGGTGGGCAACAACCTCAACCAGGTCGCACACTTCCTCAACGCGGGCGGCCAGCCCGCCGCCGACCTCCGCGAACTCCTGCAGCGTGTCGAAGCCTCCATCGGCGCGGTGGACGACGCGGTCGCCTGGATGGTCCGCCGTTGATCCCCAAGATCCGCACCGGCACCGGGGGTACCTACGGCCTGGTCCGCTACCTCTTCGGGCCTGGCAAGCGCGACGAACACACCGACCAGCACCTCGTCGCCTCGTGGAACAACTTCGCCCCCGACCCCGGCCGCAACCCCCACCACACCATCGCCCAGCTCGCCGCCCAGCTCGACCAGCCGGTCAAGGCCATCGGCGACCGCGCCCCGGCCACCACGATCTGGCACTGCTCGGTGCGCGCCGACCCTGGCGACCGCCACCTTGACGACAACGACTGGGCCAACATCGCCCGCCGCATCGTCCACGCCACCGGCATCGCCCCCGAAGGCGACACCACTGCCTGTCGCTGGGTGGCCGTCCGCCACGCCGACGACCACATCCACATCGCCGCCACCCTCGTCCGCCAGGACGGCCGCCTCGCCGGCCTCAGCTTCGACCGGCGCAAGGCCCAGGCGGAGGCCCGTCTCATCGAGAAGGACTACGGCCTGCGCCAGCTCACCCCCGGCGACGGCACCGCCGCCAAGACCCCCACCAGCCAGGAACGGTGGAAGGCCGAGCGCACCGGCCGCACCGAGACCCCGCGCGAGACCCTGCGCGAAGCCGTCCGCCAGGCCGTCGCCGGAGCCGGCACCGAGCAGGAGTTCTTCACCCGCCTGAGGGAGGCCGGCGTGCGGGTGAAGCTCCGGCACGCCCCGTCCGGCGATGTCCTCGGCTACAACGTCGCGCTGCCCGGCGACCGCAACCGCGCCAGCGAGCCCGTCTGGTTCGCCGGGTCCACCCTCGCCCCCGACCTCTCCTTGCCGCAGATCCGCCGCCGCCTGACCAACGGACCCATCGACACCGCGCCGCCCCGGTCCGGCACCGGCTGGTCCACTCCCGCCCAGCACCGTCGCGACGCCGCCGGCATCGCCGAGCACGCCGCAGCCCTCCTCGACCAGGACGACGACGAGGCCGCCGCCCAGCTCGTCGGCGCCGGTGAACTCCTCGACGCACTCGCCCAGACCTCTCCGGCCGCCAGCCGGGCCGAACTGCGAGACGCCGCCCGTGCCTTCGAGCGCGCCACCCGCAGCCACATCCGCGCCGAGAACGCCGACATCCGCTCCCTGCGCGCTGCCGCCCGCGGAATAGTCCACGCCGGCGGTGCGCTCGGCCGTGGAGAGGACGGCGGTGCCACGGCAATGGTCCTCTCCACCCTGGTCCTGCTCGCCCTGGCCGCCGCGCGCTGGCACTCCGCCCGGGGCCACGCCCAGCAGGTAGCGGCGTCGCGGCAGGCCGCCAGCCACCTGCGCGCCGCCTACCGCCAGATCGCGGCCACTCCACTGCGGGCGATGCGCGAGATGGGCCAGGCTCTACCCGAGCCCGAACGCCACCGCCACGAAGTCACCATCCGCGCAGCCCTCGGCGAACCGGACACCCGCACCGGCACCAGCTGTCAGTACGACGCGCTGGCCGCCACCCTCGCCGAGGCCGAGAAGGCCGGCCATGACCCCAAGGCCCTCCTGGCGGAAGCCACCTCCTGGCGGGAACTCAACACCGCGCGCAGGACCGCCGACGTGTTGCTCTGGCGCATCCGCCGCATCGCCGACCTGCCCGCCAACCCCGGCCAGCCCGGCAGCGCGAAGGCCGGCACTTCCCGTGCCAGGCCCGCATCCGGCCGCACTGGCACCCGCGCCGAACCGCCAGCGCCCACCCGCTTGGCCACCGACCCCCGACGCCCGGCGCCTCGACGCTGACCAACAGGCTCGGCGGACGCCCACGTCCGTCGGCCGACACCCGCAACCCCACGACACCCAGCTCCAGCAGGTGTTACAGGCTCGGCGGGCTTCGGCGGTCTGGGCGGTTCGCCCGGCGGCATGGGGGTGGTGTCGGGGTCGGGTGGTGCGGGGACGGTGCCCATGATGTGGTGCTCCTACCGGCCGAGGGCGTGTTCGAGTTCCTGCTTGTTCATCTTCGAGCGGCCGTGGATGTTGCGCTTCTTCGCCTCGTTGTACAGCTGCTCCTTGGTCGGGCCCTGGGCGCCGCTGTGGGAGCGCAGGCCGCCGCGCCGGGAGGAGGACATGTCCTGTACCGAACTGCGGCTGGCGGTCTTCGACTCCCCGTGCCGGGCCCGTTCCTTGTTCACGGTGCGGGCGGCGATCTCCTCGGCCCGCTTCTCACTCTCACCGCGCTCCAGAGCGCTGCCCTTGATGTGCTCGTACTGCCGCTCCCGTTTCGGGCTCGATCCGCGAGGCATGGCTACACCCTCCTGTCCGATGACTGCGGGGAGCGCTTTTCCCGTATGCGCGAGATGAAATCCGGAGCCGGCGGCGGGTAAACCCGCCGCCACCCGGCCGGACGCGTGCCGCCCGCGCCGGCGAGGGTGCCGGGAGTGTGGCGCCGTCTGCTGCTGGCCGCTGCGCGTGCAGACCCGGTCGTCGAAGCGGCTGTGTGCCCCGAGGGCCTTAAGCTGGCGGCCGGCTCGAACAGGTTGTCCGGGTCCCCGGCGCGGCGCTGGTGGTCGTCCTGCTGGGCGTCGACCCCCGATTTTGGCCAGGTCGAGCGCGAGCAGCCCTGGCGCGATGGCGTTCGCCGGTAGGGCGGCCACGGTACTTCCGCCGACCCGGTACTCGCGCCGCTCGGGGTGATCCGCGGCGAACAGTGCGGCGCGGGCGGTGAACCCCACCGCGCAGGCGGGGGCCGACGCCGACGCCGGCCCCGGTAGTCGTGACTCGCGGAATGCAGGTTCCACAGGTTCCATGCTGCTCCGGCTTTCCCAGATACTGCGCGGCAAACAGGCCTCGTGTCGTGCGGCACCTGATGGTGGGACGTAGCGTCGAAGGGCGGACCCGCCGGTCCGGATGCAGGAGCGTGGGAGGTTCTGATGCCGGCCGCAGGGCTGTCCGATGTCGACGGCACGTCTCAGTCCGGTTAGCCGCGCATACGTGGACGACACCGGCGACTACACGGTCTCCGCGGAGTTCTACGACCTCTTGCAGGCCGAGACAGATCGCTGCCTGGCCGAGCGACGTTTCTCAGGCGCCGCCGCCCGGGCCCGCCATGCGATCCTGGACGTGGGCGCGGGCACCGGGATCGTCACCGAGGTCCTGCTGCGGACATCCGGCGTGCCTGTTCACGCCGTCGAACCCGCCCCGGCCATGCGCGCCGCCCTGCTGTCCCGATTGGCCCAACTGGGCGCCGATCAGCGCGCCCGCGTCACCGTGCACCCCGAAACCCTTGCGGAGGCAGGCCTGGCTGCGGTGGCGGACCTGGCGGTCGCCTCGAACGTGATCGCCTGCCTGGATCCCGCCACCAGGCGCGTCACCTGGCAGGAGGTCTCGGCAGCCCTCCTGCCAGGCGGCCTGCTGCTCTTCGACCTGCCACCGACCGGTCTGCCCAGTGGGTGCGAGTCGGTGGGGCGGCTCGGTCCTGTGCGGTTGGGCCTGGACCTGTACAGCGCCGACATCACCCGCCAGTTCCACCGCGGCGTCCAGCGGACGGTCTTCACCTACCGCGTCGAGCGCGAGGGGAAGCTGCTGCGCGAGGCACGGGAGTCGTTCGACGTGTGGCCCGCCCCGCCGGAGCGGCTCGGTGAGGAGCTCGAAGCCGCAGGTCTGCACGTGGTGGAGGCCCCCGGCTCCGACCTCATGGCTGCTCGCCGCCCCGATTGCTAGTGCCGCATCAGGCAGCGTTCGCTCTGTCGACCACCTCGCGGAGGCCTTCGTCGGCGCCGTACTTGTTCCGCCCGATGGTGTAGCCGCGGATCGTGCTGCCTTGCACCTTGCGGCTGATGCGGTCGGTGCCGTCCAGCGGGAAGTAGCGCAGGGCGGGCGAGCACCGTCTCCACATGCTCCTCCACGTCGTCGCCGCAGCTCACAGCTTCGGCGACCAAGTCGCCGGTGACGAGCCGGCTGGCCTGCTCGAAGTGTGCGGTGGTCGGGAGGATCTGGGCCAGCTCGACGGCAGGAGTTCGGTGGACCACAGCTGGTTGACGACATCGACGGCCATGTCCCGGTTGCTGCTCCAACGCACCCCTTCACGCCGCCGACCACCTTCTTGCCCTGGCCTCCGCCATCGCGGAAGGCGCCCACGGGGTCGGCATCTGAGGTCATCGTGACGAAGCCGTTCCCGATCCGGCCGGCCAACTCGGCGGCCCTGGGCCCGAAGCCGGACACGTAGACCGGCAGCGGACCGTCCGGGGCGGTGTAGAGCCGGGCGTTGTCCACGGTGTAGTGCTGGCCGCGGTGGCTGACCTGCTCGCCCGTGAACAGCCCGCGCATCACCTCGGCGGTCTCCTCCAGCGTCTCGGCCCTGACATCGAAGGACGGCCAGGTATCACCGTGGACATCCTCGTTCAACGCCTCCCCGCTGCCGACACTCCGTAGCGGACCTTGGGGTGGCCGAAGCCGCGGCGCAGGCCTGGCTCGGGCCCACCCGCCGAGATCCCACCGTGACGCCCCCGCGCCACCCTCTCCCTCCGTCGCGAGTCCGCCCGCACCGGGTGGGAAACCATCGATCAGCCGGAGACCGTCAACGTGCTCCCAGGAGGCACCACGGTGGATCGACGGAGACCCGCCCGGGTTGACCCCGCTTCCTCGGGGCAGACGCACCTACGGCCGGTACTCCACCTGGAGGAGCCATGTGCACGATGACGGAGATCGCACCCGCCACGGAATCCAGGAAACCCTGACCGGGTCTCCGGAACAGCCGTACTCTGCTGTTCCGATCACCATGGACCGCGATCCGAGCCCCTGGTCCCCGACGGGGGCCAGTCGCGCCCCGGCCGACCGGGCGACCCGGATGACCGTGGTGATTGCCCTGGTGGCCGACCTGGTGATTGCCGTCGCCAAGGCAGTCGCCGGGGTGCTCGCGCCGTCGCCCGCGCTGCTCGCCGAGTCCGCGCACTCGATCGCCGACAGCATCAACCAGGTGTTCCTGCTCGCCTCCCTGAGTCGCAGCCGCCGCCGGGCCGACTCACGCCATCCGTTCGGCTACGGCAAGGAGCGGTTCTTCTGGTCGCTGCTCGCCGCGGTCGGCATCTTCGTGACCGGCGGCTGCTTCTCCTTCTACCAGGGCGTCCACACCTGGCTGGCCCCTCCGGCGAGACCTGAGAGCTTCCTCCCGGTCTACGTCGTCCTGCTCGTGGCACTGATCGCCGACGGCGCCTCGCTCGTCCGGGTGGTCGTCCAGCTACGTGCTGAGGCTCGCACACGACGTTCCCGTCGAATCTGGCGGACCAGCGACCCCACGGCACGGACCGTCCTCGCCGAGGACTCCACCGCCGTCCTCGGTGTCCTGGTTGCCGCCGCAGGCGTCGTCGCCCACCAGCTCACCGGCAGACCGGCCTGGGAGGGTGCCGCAGCGGTGGCCATCGGCGTGCTCCTGATCGGCGTCGCCGTCCGCCTGGGCCGCGAGGCGCAGAGCCTGCTCGTCGGGCAGGCGGTCGACCCCCGCCTCCAGCGCGACGCCCATCGGCTGTTGGCGGAGCAGAAGGAGATCGACACGGTCACCGCCCTGCTCACCATGCGGCTCGGCGCCGATTCCGCGCTGCTGGCGGCCCGCGTGGACCTGCGGGAGGGCCTCGACAGCGAAGAGGTCGAAGAGGTGTGCGTGCGGATCAAACGGCAACTGCGCGAGGCCTGCCCCGTCTTCGACCAGGTGTTCCTCGACATCATCGACGCCGACTCGGAAGGCCGCGCCCAGGCTCGCGCCCTGAAACGCGAACTCGACGGAGTCGCCTCCGAGCGCGACGACGTACACGACTGACCCGGGTTCCCAGCCAGGCAGTTTCGTTTGGACGGGCGGACCAGAGGAACCTGCTGTTTCAGGCGTTGATGCACCGCTCGACTACCGGTCTCCCTTGGAGCCGTCCTCCGGCCGGATTCATGTCAGGCCCCCTGCCGTCGACACGGGTGGACGCTCAGGGAGGCGTCTGCCCAGGAGCTGTTCGGATACCCGGTCGTCCCAGTGGTGGACACCTGCTGAATCAGGGCCGTCCGTGTCAGCGGCCCGAGGGGTGCAAGCAGTCGGTGGAGGCCTCGACGACAACGGTGTCCGCCAGCCTCCCAGCGGCCTGCCCGGCCGCCCGCGGTGCGCGGAGCCGCCTGGGCGATGGCCCGCAGGCTGGCTGCGCAGGTGAGGCGGCTGTGCGCCCAGCGGTCATCGTGCTCCCAGATCCCGGCATCCGCCTCGCGCTGCCGGGCGGCGATCGTGTCGGCGACGGCCTGTCGCGATGGCCGGTGTCGGCGCGGTGGGTGCAGGGGTTGTGTCGGCGACAGGCCGCCATCGACCGGGCACGTGGGTTCGGGGCGCGGTCAGGTTCCGGTGGTCTGGTCGCTGATCATGGCGATCAGGCCTTCCCGGCCGTGTTCTCGCAGCACCCGGCGCTGGCGGGTGGCGCCGTTGCCCTCGCGCAGCAACCGCTCGAGTACGGGGACGATGTGTCTGCGGTCTCCGCTCCGGGTGAGCGCCGGGTCCACGGCGTCGAGCATGGTGGCCGCAGCCTCGCCGACCGCGACGAGTCGGCCGTGGACAGGGTCGAACACCTCGCTCGTGAAGCCGTGGCGCGCACCGTGCCACACGGCTGCGGCCAGGGCCTCCGGCTCGACGGCGGGGCCGGGGCGCCCCGTCGTCTCGTCGTTGATGGCCTGGTCAGCCAGGAGGCGGACGATGCCGGCGAGCAGCACCGCCTCGTCCGGACGCAACTGGACGTCCATGGCGCGGACCTCGACGGTGGGGTAGTGGTCGGACAACCTGATGTGCCAGTAGATCTGCCCCCGGTCGTGGATCAGCCGACGTGCCACCAGCGCGCGGGTGCGTCGGTCGTAGTCGGCTGCGTTCTCGAAGCGTGGGGGCGGTCCGCTGACGGGCCAGCGACTGAAGACGATGGTGCGCCAGCTGGCGAAACCGGTGTCGGTGCCTTGCCACAGGGGCGAGTTGGCGGCCAGCGCCACGAGCAGCGGCAGCCAGGGGCGCAGCCTGTTCATCAAGAGGATGCCGGTCGCGCGGTCGGGGATACCGAGGTGGACGTGCATGCCGGTGATCAGTTGCTCGTCGGTCAGTTGTGGCGCGTCGGTGTGCATGGCGCGGTAGCGGGCAGTGTCGGTGATCGGGACGGTGAGGCGGTCGGCGAAGGGGGCTGCGGCGGCTGCGGCGAGACGACAGCCGTCCGTGACGGCGGCTGCCCCGAGAGCGTGGCGCAGCCGCAGGAGGTGTCCCCCGACTTCCTCCAGCTCCCGGCAGACGGGCGTGGCGACCTCCAACTGGGCCTGCAGAAGTTCACGCTGTATCTCGGCCTCGGCGAGGGCGGGCTGCAGGCCGGCCGTTCGGCGCACCTGTTCCGCGCGGGCCCGTGGCAGGCCCGTGTCGAGGTCGAGCAGGAGGTACTCCTCCTCCACGCCGAGCGTGAGCATATCGAGCGGATACCCGGTGATCCGGACGCTATCCGCCTGTCGGCCATCCGGATGTCAACGCCGCCATCGGCCGCCTGCTCAACCCGGATGACGGGCCCGTTTGCGGGGCACCCGCTCGGCGCCGGGCGGCACGGCTCGGCGCGACTGAAGGCTGCCACCGGTGGTGAGTGCGCCGGAGAGACTTGGTTGTACCGGTGACTGCACCCTCCGATCCGCTCGGCGGGGGTGTGACCCGCCGACGGGTCGTGGGTCGCCGATCCTCAGAACCGTTCCTCCATGCGGATCGCCTTCCTGAGCTCGGTTTGCGCCTTGCCCTCGTGCCCCTCGTGCGTTTCGAGGAGAGCAGCGGCGATCGCGTCCAGCTTGCGCTGGACGGCATGCTCGGCGCGACGCTCGGCATTCTTGAGCAGCGCCAGCAGAAGGAGCGTGATGGCCGTCATCGTGTCCCCCACCAGGATCTGCCATTCCGTGGACAGACCGGCTGCGTGGACCACGATGAAGGCCGCCACCAGCATCACGCAGAACAACGAGAACGTCGGCGAGCTGGTGAAATTGGAGGCGACTTCGGCAAGCCGCTCGAACTGGCCGCGCCGGCCGTCGCTTCGGTCGGCCGGGTGTGAGAGGGTCATGCGCTCTCCCTACCACCAACGCTTCCGGCCGCGTCCTATGCCACGCGCGAGGCGCCCGGGCGGGCCGGATGCCACCGCCATCACGTGGGAGGCGGGCTGCCACGTCGACGTCGCGTACCCCGCCTGCACCCGCAAGGCGCCGATCCACGGCGAGTGGGCCCCGTGCCTCCGACTGCCACTGCCATGTGTTGCCGCCCTGCCGTGTCCGGCCTGCCTGAACGCGGACCGGCCGACGTCGCCGTCGACCCCGTGGGCGGGCCGTCCCCGCCAGGCGCAGCTCGGGTGGAGAGGGCGGTCGGTTGCGGGCCCTTGGTCTGTGTCAGCCGGCGCGGAGCTGGTGCGGGGTGGCGCCCGAGTGGTCTGTTCCCGAGGTCATGAGGTCGAGAAGGGCTGCCACGTGGAGGTGATCGTCGGCGGGGTGGCGCAGGTGGGTGTCGGGGGTGATCTCGTATCTGTTGCGGCGGCCGGTGCGGGTGTGGGCGAGGTAGCCGGCCTTCTCCAGGTCCGTGACGATGGCCTGGGCGGCGCGCTCGGTCAGATCGCAGTGGGAGGCGATGTCACGCAGCCGCGTCCCGGGGTCGCGGGCGATGGTCGCCAGGACACGTGCGTGGTTGGTGAGGAACGTCCAATTCGTCCTCGGGGGTGCCGTGTGCCGGTCCATGACCCCATCGTAGGCCTCACCCTTCCAGCATCACAAAAGGTGCATTTCGACTCCGGTTTTGCTTGACGTACATGGACTGGGCGACGCAGGATTTCAGTAAAAGTCGTCAGTGGCCAAGGAGCTCGCCATGTCCAGGTGGGAGTCCTCAACACGGCAGCGGCGCACCTCCCGGGGACCGGCGCCGGCGAAGCCGGGACAACACCGCGCCCCCGACGTGATCGCCGCCGGGAACAAGCCCGTCGGCGTGCGGCTCGCGGGCACCTCGCAGCACCCGGTCGCAGCTGTCTGCGGCGAGATCGACCAGGACTGCGCTGCACGTCTCGGGCGAGCGCTGATCAACGCCCTGGACGCGAGTCCAGGTGTCCTGATCATCGACATGACGGGCGTCAGCTTCACCGACAGCACCGGCCTGAACATCCTGCTGCGCGTGCGCGAGCGGGCCCGGCAGACAGGCAAGACCCTGTCGCTGCGCCCGGGCCGCTTCCTCTCCCGGATCCTCGACCTGACCGAGACCACCACCCTGTTCGCCATCGAACCAGCCCCTGACCGGAGAGGGGATGCACGGACATGACCTTCACCGAACCCGCCGTGCTGGTCGGCCTCCTCGGACCCGCCGAACGACCCGAGCGACTCCTGGTCAGACTCGCCGACGGCCGCCAGGAGGTGACCGCCCTCCTGGGGGAAGCAGCTGCACGCGCGGTGGCCGCCTCTTGCCTGCTACGCCCAGCCCACGCCGCCGCCTCCCTGACTCACTGGATTCAGGGCGGTCTTCCCATTCGCGTCTCCCGTTCCCGTGCCGCCGCCAACAACAGCGGCCCGGTCGCCTTCGCCGGCTTCGAAACCCGCCCGGACACCGCGGGATCCGACCGGCTGTCGGCGCACCGACTGCAGGCGCCGAGCCCTGGGGTTTCTCCCGCCACGGATGTTCGGCGCGGCGAACGCGGAACGAGCGCCGTGAGGCGGTAAGGGAATAGCGCCACAGGAGCGTCGACTCCGGCGTCACGGCGACTCCCGAGAGGCCGGCGGGGCCGAGGACGCGGCAGGGAGAGGTGCCGCCAAGGTGCGCAGGTTCTCCACGCGCTGGGGAGGTTCGGCGCCTTCGAACCGGTTCCCGGCCCTGCTGACGGCCGTCATGGGAAGGGCCTGCACCCTGTCGACCTGCCGCACCGCCCGGCACACCAGCGACGCGAAATCCTGCCCCCGGTGCTGGTGATTTGGATGCGCCACGTCGGACAGACGGACAGTATGGCGACACGACATCTGGAAACCGAACGGTCGTACGGTGGCGCGCTGCGCAAGCCGATCACTGCGGACGGCCTGTCCGGGGTGGCCTCCGTGCGCGCCGGTGCCACCGTGCGGCTGGACGCCATCTACTTCGACACGCCGGACCTCCGACTGCTGCGCCGGGGCGTGACCCTGCGCCGACGCAGTGGGGGCCACGACGCGGGGTGGCACCTCAAGACTCCCGAGCCGGACGGCAGCCGCGCCGAGACCCGCCTCCCTGCCGACACCGATGGCAGGGACCGACCGCCCGCGGAGCTGACCGCCCGGGCAGCGGTCCACTCGCGCGGCGGCCGGCTCGGCGCCGTGGCGCACCTGCGGACGCGGCGGGAGCCCACGATGCTGCTGGACGAGCACGGGGGGACCCTCGCGGAGATCGACCGGGACACGGTGTCCGCGGAGCTGGTCGGCCCGGTCGGCGCGACGCTCGGACGCGTCGACTGGATCGAGACCGAGGTGGAGCTGGTGGATGCGGGGCCCGAGCTCCTCGACGCGGTCGAGGAGCGGCTGCTGGCGGACGGCCTACGGCCGTCCACCAGCGCGACGAAACTCGGCCGCGCCCTGCACGACCGGCTCGAAGAGCTTCCGGACGGATCCCGCACCGCTCTGCCGACCGCTCCGAACGCCCCGCACTCCGTTGGCGACTGCCTCACCGCCTATCTTCGGACCCACGTCGCCGCCCTGGAATCACTGGACGCCGCCGTCCGACTGGACGGACCCGACGCGGTGCATCAGATGCGGGTCCACGTCCGACGCCTGCGCAGCGCGCTCGTCGCCCACCGGCGGCTCCTCCGCAAAGGGGCGGTGGACCACGTCGACGACGAACTACGCCGACTGGGCCGGATCCTCGGGCGCGCCCGAGACGCCGAGGTTCTGGGCGAGCAGCTCACCGCCGGCGCCGCCGACCTGCCTCCCGACCTCCGGCCGCGGGCGACTTGCCGACTGCTGGAGGCCGTTTTCCGGGACCGGTACCAGACCGCCTGGCGCGCATCCGTGCAGGCGATGAGCCGGCCCCGCTACTTCGCGCTGCTCGGCGTGTTGGAGGATCTGGCCGCCGAACCACCGCTGCGCGTCCGCGCCCGGCACGGCCGCAAGGAAGCCCGGAACGTCCTGACCCGGCAACGGAAGCGGACCGGACGGCGCCTGAGTGCTGCGCTCGCCATGCCGCCGGGACAGGACCGCGACGCCGCCCTGCACCGGGCACGGAAGGCCGCCAAACGCGCCCGCTACGCCGCGGAATGCACCGAGCCGCTCCTCGGGAAGCAAGCCCGTCGGCTGGCCAAGCGCACGAAACGCATCCAGAAGGCGCTCGGTGCCCACCAGGACGGCGTGGTCGGCGAGAGAACCATCCGCGAGCTCTCCGACCAGGCCCCACCCGGCATCGCCTTCGCGCTGGGCGCGCTCCACACCCGCCAGCGAGACGACGAGGACCGCCGGCTGTCCGAAGCCGCGAAGGCCGGCCGCCGGCTCGCACGGTGATCTCGCACCAAGTCGTGGTCGGCGGCGCACCGGCAGGCCGCCGGCCTGCTGAGCGCAGCCAAGGTCCTGCTCCATCCGCTCGGAGGCGCGCGCGACCCGCAGGTACAGCTCCTGGAGGTTGTGCGACACCCGCAGGGGCCAGGAGGTGTCGCGGTAGAACCGCTTGATCCCGCCCGTGATTTGCGGGACTCGCATAGGTCACGAACTCGACGCCGCGATGGTGGTCGTAGCCGTCGACGCCCTTGACCAGGCCGACGGCCGCAGGGCCGTGCTGGGTCTGCGGGTCGGCGCGGAAGGCGAGGGCGCGACCACGTGGATGGCGGTACTGTCCGAACTGCGCAACCGAGGTGTGGAGGATGTCTGCACCGTCTGCTGCCGACCGCCCGAAGGGCCTGGCAGAGGCCATCACGGCGGGTGGTGTACCCCACGAACATGGTGGAGTCGATCAACTCCCGGCCGCGGAAGGCCACCCGCAACCGCGGCCATTCCCCTTCGGAGCAAGCCGCGTTGAAGAGGCTCCATCTTGCCGTTCGCGAGCAGATCACGCCCAGGGCCCGCGACATCAACCACGTCGTCGGACACTGGAAGGAGGCGCTGAACCAGTTCTCACTCCTCTTCGAGGACCAGCTCAGCATCCCATAACCACAAGGGACTTACACCAGAACGCTTACCGCGCGGAGCGCGGCGGCGCAGGATCGGGGCCTGGCAGCGGTGGCCCCGGGTCCGGGTCCGGCAGCGGCGGGTGCGGCCGCGGATCGCCCGGAGCCGGGCTCGGGTGTGGGTGACCGGGGCCGGGTACCGGGGGGTGGGTGTCCGGGGCGGGAGGGACAGGCACGGTCATGGCGTACTCACCGTCCCAGGGCGTTCTCGAGCTGCTTCTTGTTCATCTTCGAGCGGCCCTTGATGTTGCGGTGCTTGGCCTCGTTGTAGAGCTGGTCGTACGTCGGCCCATGGGCGCCGCTGTGTGAGCGCCGGCCGCCGCGGTGGCCGGAGGAGACGTCGTGCCTCGAGCTGCGACTGGCGGTCTTTGACTCGCCGTGCCGTGCGCGTTCCTTGTTGACCATGCGGGCCGCGATTTCCTTTGCCCGCTCCTCGCTCTCGCCACGGTCCAGCGCGCTGTCTCTGATGTGCTCGTACTGGCGCTGACGCCTCGGGCTGGATCCCCTGGGCATGGGGCTGCTCCTCTCTGGGACGTCCGCCGGTCCCGCGCTGGCGGATCGACCTGCGCCTACCCGGCGCGCGACGTTTCAAAGCGTGACTCCTTGCCGGGGCGGTCGGCGAGCCCGGGGGTCAGGCCGGATGTCCGGCGTCGATGTCCATGACATCGACAAGGCGGAGCGGATAGCGCCCTGTCGTGGTCCTGGTGACGAAGGGGTCCAGGAGGAATCCCACGTGATCACCCCAGTCGACCCGGTCGAGGACTCGCCCCGCGAACCAGGCCAACGCGTCGGTGAGCACCGGGACTCCGGACGGGCCGGGCTGCCAGCCAACGGCCGCGAACTTGTCGACTGCGTCACCGCTGCGTCCGCCGAACAGCTCCGCGAGGTCGTGGCGCTGCGGCAGCAGATGGACTACGAGAACAGGAGAGTGCATCGCGACGGCGTAGGTGTGGTTCACCTTGGAGATCCACACCGTGAACCGGGGAGGCCGGATGGAGCACTGGCCTGCGAAGCCGACCAGGCAGCCTGCGCGCTGCCCGGCGTCGGTTGCAGCGGTGACCACGTAGACCGGCTGGGTGTCCAGCAACGCGACGAACGATTCGAATCCACCCATCTGTCGTCTCCCTCCGTGTCCTGCCGTCCAGCTGCCTCCGTCGGCTTTGTCCCGGTGATCGCAATGCGCAGAACGCGCCTACCCATTTCGACCGACATCGACGCGAGAACGGGTGACCTGCCCCTACCAGTGCTTTCGCTGCGTGCAAGGGTGCACTGTGAGGCGACCCAGTGGCGATCCGGCCGACCGGTGCGCACAGACACGGGGTGCCGATTGTGGTGGCCGCCCCAGGGTAGGAGCCAGGTGTGGACCGAACCTGAGGAGAGTCGAGGTGAGGTCGTGCGCTGTGTGCCCTCGCTCGACGTCGACCTGGACGGAGCCCCCGGTTCGGAAGGCCGAGCGCGAAGTGCTGCGCGCTGCTTTCTCGGCGGACTGGCCGGTCTCGGCCGGGGCCGGCTCAGCCCGCAGACCCGTCAGGACGCGGTTCTGGTGGTCAGCGAGTTGGTGTGCAATGCGTGCCGCCATGCACCGGGACCGTGCAGACTGACGATGGTGGTCGGGGACGAGGGCGTCGAGATTGCGGTCGAGGACACTAGTTCGGAGCTGCTCGACCCGGCCGGACGGCCGGGGCCGTCCGGGTACGGCCTGTTCGTGGTAGCCACCATTGGTCACCGGGTGCACGCCGCACGCACAGCCACCGGCAAGATCGTGGAGACCGTCGTCCCAAACCGCTGAGGGTGAAAGGCAGCGCCCCAACCGTGGGACGAGGGACACCGGGAGGAGACGAAGCCATGGACACCGACTGGGCCCAGGTCGGGCTCACGGTGGTGGTTCGCGCTTCGGGGCGGAGCGTGATCGTCCGCCCCGAAGGGGAGCTGGACAACGATACGGCAGAGCCACTGTACGAGGCCTTGAATACCGTCCTGCGGGGCCCGCCGGGCCCCGTGGTGGTGGACTGCGACGGTCTGTCCTTCTGCGACTCCACCGGCCTGAACCTGCTGCTTCGCGCTCGCCGCTCCGCCGAGGGCGACGGCCGGACGTTGCTGCTGGCAGGCCTCAGCCCGACTGTTTCCCGTCTGTTCGAGATCACCGGAGCGGGGACCATGTTCCGGATCTACCCCTCACTGGCCGACGCGCTCGCCGGCCAGGACGGCTGACTGCTGATGTCTGCCTCCGACCACCGCCGATTGGTTTTGGACCACGTCCCGGGTGTGGTCATCAAGTCCCGCGAGTTCACCTGCGCGGCCTTGCTCGACTGGGGCTGGCTCCCGGCCGCCGACGGCGAGCGCCGGGCCGTCGCCGAGGACGTCCTCCTGATCGTCAGCGAGCTGGTCACCAACGCCGCCATGCACGCTGGGGGACCGATCGAGCTGCGCCTGCGCCGCTCACCGGAGGGGCTGCGCGTGGAGGTGTCCGACACGAGCCCCGAGCTGCCCGTACTCCGGCACAGGATGGACCCCGCCGTCCCCGGCGGATACGGACTAAGGGTGGTCGCACTACTGTCCTGGGCCTGGGGCAGCGCCTCAGACGCCGGTGGCAAGACCGTCTGGTCGGAGATCGCCGCGCCGCCGGCCCGGCTGGAGCTCGCGAAAGGGCACTGCTCGGAATGAACGGCGCAAGTCGTCTGCCGCACTCGGCGCCGCCCACGCCCGCGGCCTAGGCTGGAGGAACTCCTCACTCTCGGTGCCTCTAAGGGGCGTGGATGTCGGAACCGCAGGGCGAAAGCACCCGGCTACGGGACACCATCGATCGCCTGCGCGGCGAGGTGGAGGGCCAACGCCGTGCCATGCGGACCCGGGCCGTGATCGAACAGGCCAAGGGCATCTTGATCGAACGGTTCTCGTGCACAGCGGACGAGGCCTTCAGCCACCTGGTCCAGCTCTCCCAGGACGGTAACCGCAGAGTCGTCGACATCGCCGCCGACCTGCTCGCGACGGTGGCGCCGCCGGACGCCGACGAGGGTGGCCCGGTCGCTGCGTTGCCGCAGCCGGCTCCGGTCGGCCGTGCGCCGGCCCCCTCGGGGCCCCGGGCGGGTAGTCGCTCGGTCGCGGGCGACTTCGCGGCCCGCTACCACCTCGCCGCCTCGGCCCTTGGTTCGGCCGAGGCACCCGACGAGCTCGCCGCCCTGCTCACCGAGGCGGCGCTCGCCCCGCTCGGTGTCGGCGCGGTCGCCCTCACCCTTCTGGAGCCGGACGGCGCGCTGAGGCTGGTTGCCAGCCACGGGGTCCCCGCCCATCAGCTCAGCCAGTGGCAGCGTATCCCGCCGAGCATGTCGCTGCCCATGACCGATGCCGTCCGCAACGGAACGATCGTGTGGGCCAGGAGATCCGAGTTCGCTGCGCGCTACCCCGACCTGAAGGGCGAGGACCTGGTGCCCGGAGAGACCGTCTGCGCCCTGCCACTGCGCACCGGGGAGCGGCTGATCGGTGCGATGAAACTCGGCTGGCCCGGTGACTTCCACGCCGACCGCCCGGTAGAGCGCTACCTCTCCGCGCTGGCCCGGCTCTGCGCCGCCCAGCTGCTACGGGTGCTCGCCCCGAGCACGGAGGAGGCTGGAGCGCCACTGCCGAGCGGTGAGCCGTGGTTCCGTGCAGTACTCGACGCCCTCCTAGATCCGGTCCTGATCCTGAACGCCGTCCGCGAGACCGAGGGGAAGGTCACCGACCTGCGCGTGGAGCACGCCAACGCCGCCACCATCGACCTGGCCGGCCGCACCGGCCAGGACATCACGGGCCGGCTGCTCAGCGAGCTCTACCCCGGCATGGTCTCCTCCGGCACCTTCCGGCACCTGCTCGACGTCGCCGCCACCGGCGTGCCCTACCGGGGCGAGGCCGAGCAGTACGTCGAGGTTGTGGGCGGCGCCGTGCACGGCTCGACCATGACGCTGCACGCCACCCCGTTCCTCGACGGCGTCCTGGTCAGCTGGCGGACCCACGATGAACAGGAACTCGGGGAACACCAGCTCGCCCAGGCCCAGCGGCTGGCCGGGATCGGCACCTGGCAGTGGGGCGTCTCCGCCGGGCATCTGGACTGCTCACCGGAGGTCTTCCGGCTGCTAGGCCGACCCGAGCGGGCCGCACTCGGCACTCTTGGCCTGGCGGAGGCGGAGGCAGTCGTCGCACCGGCGGACCGCGTCGCCGTCCGCCTACTGGCGGAGCGGCTGCTCGCCGGGCACGCCTCGGCCACGCTCGAGTTCCGGGTCGTCCGCGGCGACGGCGTCACCCGTACCGTCCGAGCGATCGCGGAGTCCGTGCCCGGTCAGCGGGACGGCGAACTGCTCGCCGTCCGCGGCGTCGTCCAGGACATCAGTGCTTGGCGCCGCACCGAACGGGCGCTCACCGAAACCCGCGCCCAACTCGCCGAGCAGGTACGCCAGACCGCCGTCGAGCACCGCGTCGTACGGGCTCTCCAACACGCGCTCATGGATGTGCCCGGTGGCCCGTCCCCGTCCAAGCTCGACGTGGCGGCCCACTATCTGCCGGCCGAGAGCGACGGCCGGGTCGGCGGCGACTGGTACGACGCCCTCACCCTCCCGGACGATACGGTTCTCATCGCCGTCGGTGACGTCTCCGGCCACGGACTGCGGGCGGCCGCCGGCATGGCGCAACTGCGCGACGCTCTGCGAGGCATGGCCTTCACCGGCGCCCAACCGGACCAGATGCTCCAGCGCCTCAACGAGATGCTCTGCCATCTCGGCAGCGAGTTCATCGCCACCGCCGTCTGCGGCCGGCTCGACCCCGAACACCGGACCCTCACCTGGGCCAGGGCCGGACACCTGCCACCCCTGCTAGTCCACGACGGCGCAGCCCGCTACCTCGACCAGCCTCCCGGCATGCTGCTCGGCGCCCACCCCGGCGCCGACTACCGCAGCACCGTATTGGACCTGGAACGCGACGACGTGGTGCTGCTGTTCACTGACGGGCTCGTCGAGCGGCGCGGTGAGAGCCTCGACCGCGGCCTCGGACGCCTGCTCACAGCGGCCGCAGAGTACAAGGTGCCCAACCTCCGGGGCCGCCTGGACCACATCCTGCGCCGACTCAAGGCCCCCAACCCGCAGGACGACACCTGCATCATCGGCTTGCAGCTGACCTGAATCCGGGCGCCTGCGATCGACGGCCGCGCGAACGCCGCGAAAGCCCGGGCCCCGGGAAGATTCGCTGACGACCACCCGATCAAAGCAGTCCGAGCAAGTCGGTTCGGTCGTCCACAGCCAAGGCTGACCCTCCGGGCGTGCGAGCCAGTGCGCCTGCCGTGTGAGCATCCGGCAAGCCCCAGCTATACGGAGACGGTTTTGGCGGCCGCGGCGCACGAGCGCGAGAGCAGGGGGCACGCGGCTGGCTGGAAGCACCGCGACGCCAGCGGGAGCGGCACGGGCTCAGCCCGTCTCGGCAGCCTTATGGTGCCTGGGATCCCCCAGCGGCGGTTCCGAATCCTCGTCGTCTGCTCCGGCGCGGACGTCCGCCGGAGTAGGAGCCACGGTCCGTCCTTCCTCCGCGGACCGGCGCTGGGACTCGTCGTCGGGTTGTGCCGTGTCGCCGTCAGCCGTGGCCCGGACAGCTACCGGAGTTGGAGCCACGACGGCTCGTTCCTCTGCGGACCGGCTCCGCGCCTCTTCGCCCGCTTGCTCCGGGTCGTCGGGAGTGGCCACGTCATCGCCTCCTCCGGCCGCGCCGGCCCTCCGCGGGGGAGGCACGAGGTGCCCTGGCGGCTGCTTCAATCAAGTGTCCCGCACGTCGAACGGGTTGGCGCGGTGCCAGGACGGACGTCGCGGACCTACGAGCGAGAGAAACGGAAGGGTCGAGTTCGAGGTGCCCGGGGCCCGCGGCCGACAGCCGGGAGAGCGAGGCAGCGCCTGCGGCCTTCCCCTTCGTGGCGTCGACCTCGGTCGGTCGTTTGCCTCAGCGGGGGCGGGGCAGGCGCGCTGCACAACCGAAGGGGGGCGGAAGTCTGTGCAGAGGCCGCCATGGCACCCATCGAGCGATACGCCGTCACGATCCCGGGTACTCCTGGCGCCCATGCGCCGCCGCGGGTTGTCGTGGTGCATTTCACGCACACGACCGGGCCGGATGGACGGCCGGTGTATGCCGACGAGTCCGGCGGCCTCCGGGTGTACGTGAGCGCCGGTGTGGCCGAGCCGCTCGCCGATCCCCCTGGAGGTCGCCTCGATGCAGTGCCCGCACGCCGTCCAGGTGCCATGACCGGGTATGCCCGGCGCGTGGCCGTGGTGGCGTGGCGCCGCGGGCGTGAGGTGGAGTTGCTGCACCGGGCGATGGCGTTCGCGGCGCTGTGCTTCGTGACCCTCGTGCCGCTGCTCGTGGTGATCGCCGCTGCGTCGCCGACGCGCGGCAGCGGCATCGCCGACTGGATCGCCGACGGCCTGGGTCTGTCCGGCCGCTCCTCGGCGGCTGTGGGCCAGCTCTTCGCCTCGCGCCGCGAGGTCCTCAGCACCACCACCGGCCTCAGCCTTGCCGCCCTCGCCGTGTTCGGGGTCAGCCTGATGACCGCGGTGCAGAACGCCTACGAGCGGATCTGGCAGCTGCCGCCCGGCGCCTGGCGCAGCGCGTGGCGACAGGTGGCGGCCCTGGTCGGGCTGATCGGCTACATCCTGGTCGCGGCGTGGAGCCGGGTTCCCTGGGAGCACACGGCTGCGCAGCCGGCCCTGCAGGTGGTTGCCACCGTGTGCGGCGGGGTGCTGCTGTTCTGGTGGCTGCAGCGGCTGCTACTCGGTGCGCGGGTCCCCTGGCGCAGGCTGCTTCCGGGGGCCGGCGCGACCGTCGTCGCGCTGGTCGGCCTGCGGGCGTTCTCGCGGCTGGTCTTCGCGCCGCTGATCGTCTCCAACGTGGTCACGTACGGTCCGGTCGGCACGGTCCTGGTGGTCCAGTCGTGGCTGATCGGGGTGGGCTTCTCGGTGTACGGGGGCGCGATCGCGGGCCGGGCGCTGTTGTCGCTGCGGGTGGTTCCGCGCCGTCGAGGCGTCCGCTGAGATGCCGGCGCAAGTGGATGTCGGCCCTGGGGATTGGATCCCCGGGCCGGCCCCTCATCAGCGGTACCGCCCGACCGTCGCAGGCTGCTGCCGATTGGTTGGGCGGATCCGGGGCAGGCGCGCGGTATGTTGCTGCTCAGACCACCCGGCGTGTATCCGGCCCAGGGCGACACGGCCCTCCTGGTGGAGAGTCTCGCCCGCGAGGGGCCGCTTCGCGGGGCGCGCTGTCTCGATCTCGGCACCGGCAGCGGCGCCGTCGCGCTGGCGGCCGCCCGCCTCGGCGCCCGGGTGACGGCCGTGGACGTGTCCTGGCTCGCGCTCGCCACTGCTTGGGCGAACGCACGACTTCGTCTCCGTCGGATCCGGCTGCGTCGCGGGGACCTGACCGGGCCGGTGCGCGACACGCTGTTCGACCTGGTGGTCAGCAACCCGCCGTATGTGCCGGCCGCCCAGGCCGAGCGCCCCCGGCGGGGTGTGGCCCGCGCCTGGGACGCAGGGCCGGACGGCAGGCTGCTGCTCGACCGGATCTGCTGTGAGGTGCCGGATCTACTGGCGCCCGGCGGGGTGCTGCTGTTGGTGCAGTCCTCGCTGGCCGACGTCCGGGCGACGGTGCGCACTTTGGAGCGGGTGGGCCTGCAGGCCGAGGTGGTGGCCCGGCGGCGCCAAGACTTCGGTCCGGTGATGTCGGCTCGCGCGGAGTGGTTCGAGAGCCGCGGCCTGATCGCCCCGGGTGTCCGCGAGGAGGAATTGGCGGTGGTGCGCGGTGCCCGACCTGCCTGAGTACCAAGACTCGCGACCGCGGCTGTCGGCGCGCCGAGTCCTGCCGACCGATCACGGCCCGGTGCTGATCGAGGGCCCGGTCGAGATCGTCCTCCCGGACGGGAGCCTGGTCCGCTCCGACCGTCCTGTCGTGGCCCTGTGCACCTGCCGCCGCAGCCGCCGCTACCCGTTCTGCGACACCAGTCACCGGCGGCACCGGCCCGGTGGCTCAGCCGAGGCCGGGCTCGGCGAGCGGCCCGCCGCGCAGTGAACTGCGCCCGGCCGCCCACTCCCCGGTCAGATGGGCGGACAGCCGGCCTTCGGCGAGCGAACTCGCGGCGATGCCGAAGGCGACATCACCGGCCAAGGCGGGCTCCGTCGCAAGCAGCGGTCCGATCACCCCGTGCCGCACCAACTGCTCGTGCACCGCGTCGGCCTCCACGTGCTCTCGGTAGAACCGTAGTCCGGCTGGGCCCGCGCCCAACCGCTCGAAGGCCCGGACAAGGCGGGCCGACCCGGGGGAGGAGGTGATCTCCACGGTCGCGAACTGTCCGATCAGGGCGCCGCGCAGCGCCCGGTGCAGGCCGAACAGTGACATCAGGTTCACCACCTCCAGCGCGGGGGCGGCCGCTGCGTCTACGTAGCGGCCGTACGTGGAGTCCAGGCCGAAGTCGGCCATCATCTCCGCGAACAGCCGTGAGTGGGCGCGCTCCGGGTGCCCTGCGCCGTACTCGTCGTACTCGATGGACAGGAACGCCGTCTGGGCGGCGCCGCCGAGCCGCGGTGCGGCCCACAGCTGCGGGTCGGCCTCCTTGAGGTGGTACAGCGAGCGGTGCATCAGGTACTCGCGGGCCTGCCAGCGCTCACCACCGGCGAGCAGGTAGTGGGAGGGCCCGTCGCCGGTGCGCGGTTCGGTGAGCAGGCGGGCGAGCAGCTCGTCGAGCGGCGAAACCTCGCCGGCCTGCTCGCGTACGGCGTCAAGGAAGTACTGTTCCATCTCCCCGCGTAGCCGGAGAAGTTCGGGGTTCCACTCCCAACCGGGGTCGACTCCCGCGAAGCCGCGGTAGTGCAACTCGTAGCAGACGTAGAGGGCGAGCTGCAGATCCTCACCCCACGGGTCGGCTTGGCGGATCGGTACCGGCTCCAGCCGCGTGGCGGTGGTGTCCGGGCTCGACGTGAGCGTGGCGCTGACGGCGTCGGACAGGGGGCCGCGCGGGGTTGGCGAGCGGGGCGCGACGGGTGTCGTGATCACGGTCTTCCTCCTTGATTTGAGGCGCGGCGGCGGTCAGGTGGCGGCGAGTTCGAGGGTGCAGGACTTGGCTCCACCGCCGGCTTTCACCGCAGCGGCCTGCGGCTACCCGCGCCAGGCGGGAACAAGCCCGTGCGGGCAGAACGGTTTCGGGTGCTCCTGTCCGAGCAGACGCCCGGAGACACCCGGCCGCACCGGTCGGACCGAGAGCGGAGCAGTGATTGCCATGGGCAACGTAAACAAGGTGAAGAACGTCGCCGAGAAGGCGAAGGGAAAGGCGATGGAGACCGTCGGCCGGGCGATCGACGACCCGGCTCTGAAGGTCGACGGTAAGGCGACCCAGGTGAAGAGCGACCTGAAGCAGGCCGGCGAGAAGGTCAAGGACGCCGCCAAGCACTGACGGAGGGATCGCGAGGAGGAGCACTCATGAGCATGGTGCGTGAGTCGATCGACGTGGGTGTGCCGCTGCACACCGCGTACAACCAGTGGACGCAGTTCGAGGAGTTCCCGAACTTCATGGACGGAGTGGAGGAGGTCCGTCAGCTCGACGACCGGCACAATCACTGGAAGACCAGCATCGCGGGTGTCCACCGCGAGTTCGACACCGAGATCGTCGACCAGCTGCCCGACGAGCGGGTCTCCTGGCGCACCGTCGGCGGGGACGTCCACCAGATGGGCACGGTGACCTTCCGGAAGATCGACGACGACCACACCCGGGTCAGCCTGGCGATGCAGTTCGAGCCGAACGGCCTGGCCGAGTCGGCGGCCGACACACTCGGCATGGTCGACCGACGAGTCAAGGCCGACCTTGACCGCTTCAAGGGGTACATCGAGGACCGCGGCGGTTCGAGCGGTGCCTGGCGAGGCAGGATCTCCCCGGGCTGAGCAGGGCCCCGGAACCCCAACGGGGAATACGCGCTGTTGCCCGACGGCGAGCGCGGCGCCCCGGCCACCTGCCGGGGCGCCCGTCGGTGCGAGGAGGCTCATACCCCGCATCGCTGCCGGCTCCAGCGACTTCCGGTCATCCCTGCACGGGACGCCACTGCGTGCGCTGCGGCCATGCGCCCGCGGTGCCTCCCACCCCGGCTCGGCCGCTGGCCAGGCACTGTTCCGGCTGGGCCGTACCCGCATGCCCCAGTCGTCAAGGGCGTCCGTGGGCATTGCCGGCCGTTGGACGCGGGGGAGGGTGGCAACCCGGGGCATCTGGTCGTCTGTGAGCTCGAAGTCGAAGATGTCGAGGTTCACCGCCATGCGCTCGGCATGGACCGACTTGGGGACGGCGACGACGCGCCGCCGAGTCAGCCAGTGCAGCACGACCTAGGCGACGAACCTGCCGTGTTGTTGGCGGGGGTTGGTGACCAGGTTGTTCTTGCCGTTGGCCGAACCGCCCCAGGGACTGAATCGGTGCGTCGTGCTCGCCACGTGACACGCCTGTTGCGGAGGGTCGGCCGGCTGACCGGGCCGAGGCGGCGGCGCCGATCGCCAGGCGGCTGAAGGGTTGGCGCCCCTCCCGACCGGGAATGATCCCCACACGGAATGTTCGGGCTGTTCTGCCCGGCTCCGGTCCGGTGCCCGTAGTGGCGCCGGGTTCACGGCACCATCACCGTGCCGGGACGCCGCCGCCTGAAGAAGCCGGGCGCCACGGTCTCCCACAGCCGAATCCTCGCGCGCCGCGCTGTCAGCGCCCTGCTGCAACCGCACTCCTGGGCGCGGGGATCAACCAGGGAGATGCCCACGTGTCCGCCCCTATACCCACGCTTTCCTCCGTTGTGCCTTCCGCGCCCTGCGACGTGCCGCCCGACTCCGGCCGGCCGACCCGCCAGGAGATGCGGGTGATGGGCAAGACCGAGGCCCGCGATTTGAGCGACGCCCTGTTCGCTCGACTGGCCGGCCTGGAACGCGAGTCCGCCGCCTACAGCTACGTCCGCGGCACGATCATCGAGCTCAACATGCCGCTTGTGCGATTCGTCGCCTCCAGGTTCCGAAACCGGTCCGCCGACAGGGACGACATCCTGCAGGTCGGCACGATCGGGCTGATCAAGGCCGTGGACGGCTACGACCACCGGCGCGGCGTCGAGTTCGCGACTTATGCGATTCCCACCATCGCGGGTGAGATCAAGCGGTTCTACCGCGACACCTCCTGGCCCCTGCGGGTGCCGCGCACCCTCCAGGAGCTGTACCTGCGGGTGGCGCGCACATCCGAACGGATGGAGCAGGACCTCGGCCGGCTGCCCACCGCCCAGGAACTCGCCGAGAAGCTGGGGCTGGACGTCGACGACGCCGCGTCCGCCCTCGAGGTGGGCCGGGCCTACCGCGCCGGATCGCTGGACGCGCTGCGCGAGGACCGCGAGGACGAGACCGGCAGCGCCCTGCTCGACCGGCTCGGCGAACGCGACGCGCGACTGGACCTGGTCGAGTGCCGCGAGTCGGTGCGGCCACTGCTCAAGGACCTCACGCCCCGGGAGCGGACCATCCTGATGCTGCGGTTCTGGGGCGACTGCACACAGTCGGAGATCGCCGAACAGATCGGCTGCTCCCAGATGCAGGTCTCCCGGCTGCTGACCGCCACCTTGAGCGGCATCCGGGCCCGCTTGACCTCCCCGGCAACCGACGCTCGCTGACCGGCCTGGCGTCCCCGGTTCCGCTCGGCTTCGCTCAGCAGGCGAGGACGGCCTCGGCCGGCCGGTCGACTACATCCGTCAGCCGGCGCCGCCGCCCGTACGCGGCCCGCCGGTGCTCTGCGCCGGAGCCGGCCCAGAGCACCCCGTCGAGCAGGGACGCCACGTCCGCCAGGTCACCGGCGGTGGCCAGTCCCGTAGCGCGGGTGACCAGCCGCTCCACGAGAAGTGCGGCAGGTTCCGGCCGGGCGGTCGGCGGGGCCAGGCCCAGGCCGGTCAGCGCGGCGCGGGCCATGCAGCCATGGGCCGCCCGCAGCACCTCGTCGTCGTGGTACCTGATTGTGCTTCCCTGCTGCGCGGGACGTGATGATGACCTGGTCAGGATAGGTTCTGGCCGTTCTGCGGTCACTGGCTCGGCCGTCCCCTGGCCGGAGCGCTCCGCCTCGTACTCGTCGGGGCTGCCAGCCGAGGCGCTCTTGGATGCGGTGGGTGTTGTACCAGCCGTCGATGTAGGGGCTGGCGTCCGTGCGCGTCGCGAAGGTGTGTGGCGCACGCAGTCGGTCTTCAACACGCTCCTGGAGTCCTCCGCCAGGGCGTCGTCGGACGCGTCGCTCACGCTTCCCATGCTCGGCTCGAATCCCGCGTTCAGCACACGAGTTGTGAGCTTGATGGAGGTGTACTCCGGTGGTGCCGCGGCGCTCACAGGGCAGCTCTGCGCCTGCCGGTGTCGGCCTGATCCGTACCGTGCCTGAGAACGGCGGTGCTGACTGTGTAATGCCAGCCGTTCAGCATGCGGCCCTGCTCGGCAGCCCGTTCGGCAAGGCGGTCCAGCTCCACCTGGTCCAGGCGCGGATCGGTGTCGGCGATCGCACGCAACGCCCGCCACAGCGCGGTCTTTCCTTCGACGCCGGCGCGCAGCGTTTCCAGTTCGATCAGGTCGCTGAGCGGGGAACGGCGTAGGACGGTGCCGTTGGGCTTGAGGCGGCTGAGGCGTTCACCGGCGAGGCCGAGCCATGTCCGGTAGTGCCGGACGGGCACCCCGAGTCGGTTCATGATCCGGACGAGGTCGTCGCGGTCCTGCTCTATGTCGTGGGCCAAGCGCTGCAGGTCCGCCGCGTGATGGCTGCCCGGGTGGGTGCGGGCCATGCGGGCGGCGAGCGCGGCGCCGCCGAACGCGCCGGTCAGGTGGTCGTTCAGGTAGATGTGCAGGGGCTCGGCCAAGGTGTGGGGAGACATCGCGGCTCCTTCCGGTGCGGCCGGTCACCGGGGCCGCCGAGTGGGTGAGCGCAGCGACCCCATGTCGGTCACGGAATCGGAATGGTCTGGCTGTTTCATCGTGCCGCGCCATGCGGCTGGGCGCTCGCCGCCCGGTACGGCCACGGCACCTGAAGCACCTACCCGGGTTCGGCGGAGTAACACGGGTCGGGGTTGCCGCCGGCTGGTCGTGATCAACTGGATCGGTGAGGCGGTTGGCCCCGCTGTGGGGCAGGTCGCTGCCCGGGCCGGCCGGGGGCAACCCACCGTCGGCGCGGTGACGGGGGCACCGGCCCGACGTCTGTCTGCGCGCTGTGTGATGGCGAGATCGCGGGGGGCTCGGCCTTCTTGGCGACCGGGATCCTCAGAGTCCTCCGCCGACACGGCGCACGGCCTTCCGGGCACCCGGGCCGGATGTCCGCCGAACAGGTGCGTCACATCGCGGTCCCCCCTGTCCTGCCGCAGCCTGAGGAGTGCGCGGCCGCCATCGGACCGGAGCATCGGCGCGGCCGGGCCACCGCGGTCGGCCGGGAGGTGTCATGGGCCCCGCTGGGGCAGGAGGCCACGAGCACCGTTCTTCGGGATCGCGGGATGGCCACGACTGTGATGGCCCGCCGTCTCCGCATGCCACATCGCCGCAGTTGCCCGCGGCAGCACTTGAGAGTTGAGGACATGGACAAGCCCGCTCCTGTGAGGAAGGTCATCGACGCTGTCACGGAGATCGTGACCGGCGACGGCGAAGACTCGCGATCGGTGCCTGGAGCGCCGAGCTCCCGGGCGCCGCAGGCCAGCGAGCCGACAGAGCCGCGGCCTCCCCTGCCGCCCAAGCCCGACCAGCAGCCGCCTTCCCCGGTGACGGCCACGGGCCGCGCGACGGGGGCCCCGACGGATGTCCGGGCGCAGAACGGCGGGTATCTCACGACGGCGCAGGGTCTTCGGCTGCCGGATTCCGACCATTCGCTGAAGGCGGGCCCGCGCGGTCCGGTGCTGCTGCAGGACCACCACCTGCGGGAGAAGATCACCCATTTCGATCACGAGCGGATCCCGGAGCGGGTCGTGCACGCTCGCGGCGCGGCAGCCCACGGCGTCTTCCGCGGCTACGGCACCGCCGCTGCGGTGTCGAAGGCGGCATTCCTGACGGAGGGGGCGCAGACGCCGGTGTTCGTGCGGTTCTCCACCGTGCTGGGCTCCCGCGGATCGGCCGACACCGTGCGCGACACCCGTGGGTTCGCCACGAAGTTCTACACCTCCGAGGGTGTCTTCGACCTGGTCGGCAACAACATCCCGGTGTTCTTCATCCAGGACGCGATCAAGTTCCCCGACGTCATCCACGCGGGCAAGCCGCACCCGGACCGGGAGATTCCCCAGGCGCAGAGTGCCCACGACACGTTCTGGGACTTCGTGTCCCTGCACACCGAGGCCACCCACCACACCCTGTGGAACATGTCCGACCGGGGCATCCCGCGCTCGTTCCGGATGATGGAGGGCTTCGGGATCCACACCTTCCGACTCGTCAACGCTGACGGCGCCACCACCCTGGTGAAGTTCCACTGGAAGCCGAAGGCGGGCGTGCACTCCCTCGTGTGGGAGGAAGCCCAGCTGATCGGCGGCCTGGACCCGGACTTCCACCGGCGCGACCTGGCGGACGCGATCGAGGCGGGCAACTTCCCGCAGTGGGAGCTCGGCATCCAGACGTTCCCCGACACTCCGGAGCAGGTGTTCGAGGGGATCGACCTGCTCGACCCGACGAAGATCGTCCCGGAGGAGCTCGCTCCGGTCCGGCCGATAGGGCTGATGACGCTGAACGCCAACCCCGTCAACTTCTTTGCCGAGACCGAGCAGGTCGCATTCCACCCCGGCCACCTCGTGCCCGGCATCGACGTCACCGACGACCCGCTGCTCGCGGGCCGCCTGTTCTCGTATCTGGACACTCAGATCAGCCGCCTGGGTGGCCCGAACTTCGCCCAGATCCCGATCAACCGCACCCACGCCCCGGTCAACGACATGCTGCGGGACGGCTTCCACCAGCACGCCGTGCACGCGGGTGTGGCCCCCTTCAAGCCGAACTCGCTGGACGGAGGCTGCCCGTTCTTCGCCGGCCCGGGCGACCACGCCTTCGTGGAAGTCCCTACACCCGTTGCGGCCGGGGCCAAGGTCCGCCAGGCCCCGGCCTCGTTCGACGACCACTTCAGCCAGCCCCGGATGTTCTGGCTCAGCCTCAGCCCAGTGGAGCGCGAGCACGTCATCGCCGCCTACACCTTCGAGGTGTCCAAGGTCTACGAGCAGGCGATCAAGGAACGCGTCCTCAGTGTCCTCGCCCAGGTCGATGCCACGCTGTGCTCGCAGGTCGCCGCAGGCCTCGGGCTACCCGCCCCGACAATGAGCGCGAGGGATGCGGCCCCGCAGGTGTCTGCAAGCGCCCCCCTGTCCCAGGTCGGCAAGGCCTGGCCCTCCACCGGCCGGATCCTGGGCATCATTGCCGACCAGGCCAGCGACCTCGACGCGGTGCGCCGCGTGCGCGACGCGGCGCAGCAGGTCGGCCTGCTACCCCTTCTCATCGCCCCCACCGGTGCGCCCCTGGTGGAGGGACTGGCTGTGCAGCGGACCTTCGGCGCCGCTCGGTCCGTCGAGTTCGACGCGCTCCTGGTCGCCGGTGCCCCCGCGCCGGGGGACGATGACCGTGGAGCCCGGGATGCCAAGTCCGGAGCCGTCGCAGGCGGGCAGTCGACGCTCGACTCCCGCGTCGTCCTGCTGGTCAACGAGGCATACCGCCACGCCAAGCCGATCGGTGTGCTCGCGGGGGCCCGCGCGGTCCTGGTGCCAGCGGCGGTCGACCCCCGGGCGCCCGGCGTGGTCCTCGAAACCGAGGGCGCCGACGTGCTGGCCCGCCTCACGGACCTGCTTGCGCTCCACCGCGTGTGGGACCGCTTTCCCGCCAGCGCAAGCTGAGCCTTCGCCGCAGATCCCGACCCGACAGCACGCCGCCCGACCCACGCAGGAAAGCTGGGCCTGGCTTTGTGTGCGCGGATTTACGACGTCGTTTCGACGTGAGATCGGGAGTCGCACGCTCACGCAAACAGGCGATGTTCACGAGAACGGGTTCTGGTCCAACTTCCGGAAGTTGAGCCAGAACCCGAACTCATCGACATGGCCGTTGGATCCGCAGCTGGCGCGCTGCAATCTCGGCCCCGACGATGGCTGATGACAAACGGGACTGCCCTTCGGCGCTTGCACCGGCAGGCGCCTCCACCGCCACGATTCCGTACGTGTGCGTCCGGGCTGGGCGGGTAGGCGCAAAACCACGCCTATTGCAAGGGAGGAACCCATGTCCACTGATGCCATTGTTCTGCTGAAGGAGGAGCACAAGGAGGTGCGCCGCCTCGTCCGGGCGCTCGAAGGCGCAGACGAGGGCGCCACGGAGGTCAAGGCGGACCTCGTGAGTAGGATCGTGGAAGCGTTGACGGTCCACACCTTCATCGAGAACGAGGTCATGTACCCCGCGGTCCGCGAACTCGTCCCCACCCTCGAGCGGGACATCCTGGAAGCCTTCGAGGAGCACCACGTCGCCGACCTGTTGTGCGCCGAACTCGACGCGATGGGGCCCGACGACGAGCGCTTCGACGCGAAGGCAACCGTGCTCATCGAGGCCGTCGGTCACCACATCGAGGAGGAGGAGAACGACTGGTTCCCGAAGGTTCGCGACGCCTTGGGCCGCACAGAGCTCCAGGCGATCGGGGCCCGCATGCTGGAGGCTCGTGCCACAGCGCCCCGCCGACCTGCTCAGCCAGGCGCCCTGAAGAAGGCCGCTGATGCGATCCTCCGCTGACCAGGGGCGGGCCTGTGGCTTTCTCCTCCCGGAATCGGCCCTCGCCCCGCATAGGCGTAGGACCGGTTCACTGCGGCGCCGTTGAGGGCGGACTTGGGCTCCTGCGGCCAGTCCGTCGGGGCGGGCCGCAGCGAGAGCCGGATCGCAGCCGCTCGAGCCACTGAGGAAAACCATCGCATCGAGTCGGTGAACGAGACCTTCCAATCCCAGCTCCCGACGATTCCTGAGGCCGCACCCTCGCTGCTGCGGAGGACCAGGCGGCCCAGGTCAGCTGACGTCTGGCAGGCGTGCTTGAAGGTTGCCCGCCGTGTCCGTGCGGGTGACGAAGCGAGGCTGCGGGGCCGTGGCAGGCCCGTCGACGTTCCAGCCGTCGGACAGGCGGAAGACGCTGCCGTGCCAGGGGCAGGTCACGCAGCCGTCGGCGACCTCGCCCTCCGAGAGGGGGCCCGAGGAGTGGCTGCACCGGTCGGCGAGCACATGGAACACCTCGTCGGATTCCTTGACCACCAGCACCGGTACCTCGCCGACCGTCCGACGCGTCGCCTCACCGACGACGAACTCCTCGGCGCGCCCGAGTGTGTGCCAGCGAGGCTTGACCAGGTGCGGGACGGGCTCTGCCTTGTTGGCGCCAGCGGCCTGGCGGTAGGCGAGGTGGCCGCCGACTGCTGCGCCGCTGCCGGCTGCGGTCAGTCCGGCGAGGCCGAGGACGCGTCCGAGGCGGATGCGGCCACACGAGCGGGCCGCCCACGACGCACCGTAGAGGCCGATCGCGGCCGCCATCGACGCGGCGTGCAGTAGGCCGGTGCGCCTCTGCTGCTCATGCTGGTCCGCCCAGTCGACCCACCCCGAGAGGGCCGCCGGAACGGCGGTCGCCACGCCGGCCGCGACCAGAAGCCGTGCTGCGCGCTCCGAGCCGGGCACGAGGTCGAGCAGGACTGAGGACATCCAGGCGCCGATCGGCAGTTGGACGAGGGCCGGGTGCAGCGGATGCCCCAGGGGCCGACCGTGCAACACCCCGCGCAGCCGCCCCAGCGGCAGTGCCTGGACGGCGCGCGTCAGCGGCTCGACGATGGGATCGAGCTCTGCTGCCCCACCTACGGCATCGAGCCCCTTCAGGGCCCGGGCACCGATGCCGTCGCTGTCATCGGACCGGGTGGCGGCTGTGATGCGCGCGATGAAGGTTCCCATGGGGACAACGCTGCCCTCACCGCCGGCCCGGCGCGGCCCGTGCTGAGCCGGGCGGAGTAACGGTGAAGACTGCTGCCGGGTAGCTCCGGGGGCCGGTGCCGCGCGATCCGACCAGTATCCGCGCGGCGCGTCGGTGTCGGGAAGGAGTCTCGGGGAGCCGCCGCCCGGCTGGCCCGCCCAGCCAGCCGGGATGGCCCCACGACGTGTTGCACCCGGATGGCTCCCTACATCACCGCTGCTCGTCGACACCGTCAACGCCACCGGGGACACCCTGTGCCCTGTGCCCTGTGCCCTGTGGCCCCGGACCGGGCTGCACGACCGCCCTGAGCCCCCCGTCCCACACTGCGGTCCTTCGGTCAGGGCTGTTCGTCGTCGGGCCAGGTGCTGGTGTCCCGGGGCCGGACGTACGGCTCCTCGCCCTTCGGCAGGCCGCCCTCGATGGCGCGTTCACGCGAGAGTTCGGCGTCGAACTCCAGGCCTAGGAGGATTGCGAGGTTGGAGATCCACAGCCAGACCAGGAAGACGATGACGCCGGCCAGGGTGCCGTACGTCCTGTTGAAGGACGAGAAGCTCGCGACGTACCCGGCGAACCCGGCCGAGGCCGCCATCCAGAGCGCCACCGCGAGCACGCTGCCCGGGGAGATCCAGCGGAAACCGCGGTCGCGCACGTTTGGCGCGGCCCAGTACAGCACTGCGATCATCAGCACGACGAGGAGCACCAGGACCGGCCACTTGGCGATCGACCAGACTGTGAGCGCGGTACTGCCCAGGCCCAGGGCCCGGCCGACGTGGTCCGCCAGCGGCCCGGTGAACACGACGATGACCGCGCTCGCCGCCAGCAGCACCATCAGCAGCAGCGTCAGCCCCAGCCGCAACGGGGTGGTCTTCCACACCGGGCGGCCTTCCCGGATGTCGTACACGGAGTTGGAGGAGCGGATGAACGCCGCGACGTAGCCAGATGCCGACCACAGGGCGGCCGCCAAGCCCACGATCAGCAGGACCGTGCTGGTGCCGCTGTTGTTCTGCAACTGGTCGACGGCGCTGCGCAGGATGTCCCGGGCAGCGCCTGGCGCGAGCTTCTGCACATTGTCCAAAATGGTGTCGGTGGCCGACTTGCCGATCACTCCGAGCACGGAGACGAGCACGAGCAGCGCCGGGAAGATTGCCAGGATGCTGTAATAGGTAAGAGCGGCGGCGCGGTCGGGCAGTTCGTCCTCCAGGAACTCCTTGCCGGTGCGCCGCAGTACCGCCCACCAGGAGCGCCGGGACAAATCACTGAGCGCGTCGGGCGCGGCCGCCTCCACGCGACGGCTCGGGCCCGGCCCGGTGCCGTTCTCCTCGCCGTCGTCGCGGCGCGATCGCTTGAAGAGGGATGCCATACCGGGCGTCTGTCCGCAAAGCCGCCAGCCAATCATCCGGGCCCGGTGTCCAAACTGCGGACCGTCCGCGCCGTCGTCCACGCTGCCAAGAGGTCGCGGTCCGACTTCACGGCCTTACCTCCACCCCGACAACCCGCCTGCTCGTCGCCGCCATGTGGTTGAACGACCTTGGCCCGCTTGAGAGCAGTTCCGCGCGATTGCCACGGGTTCGACAAGGTCGCCGCCCGTTACCGAGCCAGACCCGTCCTGGTATCCCTGATCCTCTGACTCCGCGAACCGCAAGATCATCAACTATCGGACACGCCGTGCTCGGAGGGCGGCAGTAGCGTTCCCAGCGGGCCCAGGTCCAAGTTGAGGTCCTCCATCGTCAGGCCGTACCGGGCGCAGAGCTCGCCCATGCGGTCGTGGAGGGCCATGAGGGTGGCTCCGAGTGTCTCCTCCTGTTCCTCGCTGAGGTCGCCGGTCTCGACACGGTGGATGGCCTGACGCTCCATGAGCTGGCGTAGGAGTTCGACGATGGTGAGGACGAGTTTCATCAGGTCCCGTTCGACCCTTTCCGGGTCGGTGGAGATCCTGCGTGGCCGGCCCGGCGGTGTGCCGTGGGCCGGCAGCGGACTGTCGTGGGATGTCGCGGGCAGGAGACGGAAGGCGCGGGCGGCTGCTTCGGCCACCTCGTCGAACCGGCCGCGAGGCAGACGTTCGTCACCGGTCATGGCTGTTCCCGCCGCGAGCGTGGCCGATCATGAGAGGGGCGGGGTTCTGGTCGCTGACGGACAGGATGAGCGCCCGCAGGGAAATCCGGACGAGGTCGATGTCCGCGATGGACAGGACGACATCGCCCGTGAGGACCACGCCTCCGCTGAGCAGCCGGTCCAGCAGGTCGATCAGGGCTGCCTGGCGCTGCGGCACGGCTGCCGCCCGCGGGCCGGGAGCCGCGCCATCGGGGTCGTTCACGGCGTGGCCTCTTCCGGGAGGCCGGGGGCGGCGAAGGAGTACGGGGCCCACGGCCCGGTGACGACGACGCGGAGCCCGGGCAGGGCGGAGGCCGAGCGCAGCACGTCGGCTCGGAACGCCTCGCCGTGGTCCAGCGGTACGAGGTAGGCGTCGTTGAGGACGTTCACGCCTGGTTCGATGGCCAGCTCGCCCTCCTGCGGCCGGTGCCGGACGCGGTCCACGGCATGGGACAGGGCTGCTGCCTCGATCAGCTCGGCCCCACGCCCGGCTATGCGGAGGGCGTCCTGTTGTGCGTCCCGGTCGGCCCGGCGCCGGCGCAGGTAGGCACGTCCGGGGCCGAGATCGGGTCCGGGCGGGGGTGCTGGCGGTTGGTCAGGTGCGGCGTCGACGTACAGCTTCACGCCCCATTCCACGTACCCGGTCAGGCGGGACAACCGGTCCACGAAGACCTCCAGCCCGTCGTCGAGCATGTTCCGCACCCGGTCGTCGTCGAGATACACCGTCGCCAGGCGCAGCGGAACGACGGTGGTGCACGCCGAGATTGCCTCGACGACGCCGTGGTGGGAACGGGCAAGCGCCTCCAGCCACTGGAGGTCGTCGAGGTGACGGGGCAGGGCGGTCTCGTCGAAGTCCGCACTGGGCACGGGGCTCACGGCTGCCACGATGACCCTGCCGCGAGTGTCGGACACCAGGTGGACCGGTGCGTCCACGACGCCGGTCAGGACTTCCACGGCCCGCTGCAGGCCGGCGGCGGGCCGTGCGACGGCGTACGTGTAGGCGAGCCGCCCGGTGGTCATGGCTCACCCCGGGGGGTGGTGCTGCGGGTCCTGGGTGCGGCCCGCTTCGGGCGGGCAGCGGAGCGGGTGGTGTCGTTGCTCTCGGCCTGTTCCTCGGTGGGTGACAGGGCGGCAGGGTCGGCGCGCAGGGCGTCGATCTGCTTGCGCAGACGCCGGTTCTCCTCGATCTGCTCGCGCAGGAACCGGTTCTCCTCTTCCAGGGAAGGGCCGCTGTCCGCCCGGGAGGACAGCGAGGGGTCGTGCTCCCACCAGTCGATGCCCATCTCCTTGGCCTTGTCCACCGAGGCGATCAGCAGGCGCAACTTGATGGTGAGCAGTTCGATGTCGAGGAGGTTGATCTGGATGTCGCCCGCGATGACGATGCCCTTGTCGAGGACGCGCTCCAGGATGTCGGCGAGGCTGGCGGAGGACTGCCCGTAGGGCGGCGCGGACCTGGAGGGGAGCGAGCCGAGGCGGTTGGCGATGGGGTCTGTCACGGCTCGACCTCGCTTCGCTGCCGGGTGCGTGCGGATGGGGTCACGTGTCGTCGTCGGGCTGTCTGCGAGCCCTGATCTCGTCCAGGCGGTCGAGGAGTTCGTCCTCGCGGCGGTCGAAGGTCTCCTCGTCGATGTCTCCCGCGAGGAGAGCCCTCTCGAGTGCGGCGAGTTCCCGTTCTACAGGCGCAGGGTCGTAGTACTGGTCCTCCGCGGCCTCGACGACGCGTTCCAGGACCCACACGGTGCCGCGCACCGGTGCGAGCGGGAGTGTCAGGATCTGGGTGAACAGGCCCACGGGGTGCCTCCGCTAGACGAAACTGTAGGCGGGCAGCGGGCCGTACAGCCGGAAGTCGAAGTCCTGGCCCAGCTCGTGGGTGAGCCCCTTCTCCGAGGCGAGGAACAGCTCCTGGTGTTCCTCGTCCACCAGGAAGGAGATGTTGAGGAAGTCGTCCCCGGTGGGCTCGGAGATCCTCTCCTGGCGGGTGTGGGGGCGCAGCGCCTCGACGATTCCGGAGGCAAGCGCCTGGTGGCGGGCGAGGACTTCCTGGGCGACGAGTTCGCCGAGCGCCAGCGAGAGGTCCGGACCGGCGTCGCCGGCCTTGATGTCGTCGTTCAGGCGCCTGGCCTCGGGCGACTCCTGGAGGATCTGACGCAGCAGCACGTCTTCCTCGATGGCCGCCTTCAGGTGGTACTCGGCGCAGCCTTCCAACGCCGTCAGACGCTGGGTGTACTCCTCCCGGCGCTCCTCGAGGACGCGGCGTACGGCGTCGTCGTCAGGGGCGGTGAAGCCGAAACGCAACGGCAGCACGGTGCCGGTGGTCATCAGGCGCTCCTGGACGGCCTGGTGTGCCATCAGGTCGCGTCGCTTGGGCCGTAGGCCCTCGGGGGCTTCACTTACGACGGCGCAAAGTGCGTCCACGCACACGGTCCGTAGTTCGGCCGGCGCCTCGCCAACTCCCTTCAGGCCGTCCAGGTCGTGGGGGTGCGTGGCGGCGGTGATGGAGTAGACGTAGAGGGTCACGTCATTCCTCCCGTCGCCTGGTGGGTCGGCGGGTGGGCCTCGCGCGCTTCGGTTCGGCTTCCTCTTCCTCCTCGTCCTTGTCGCGCCCCAGGTGGAGGGAGTCGGTGACGGCTTCGACCGCGCCGCTGATCGCCCCCTTGCTCTTGCCGTGCGCTCCGCCCTCGGTCACTTTCCCGACGATGTCGGTGAGCTGTGCCGGCGCCTTGCGTCCGGATTCCAGATCCAGGCGGTTGCACGCCTCGGCGAACCGGAGGTAGGTGTCCACGCTTGCGACGACGATCCGGATATCAATCTTGAGGATCTCGATGCCGACCAGGGAGACCCGGACGAAGACGTCGATGACCAGCCCGCGGTCGAGGATCAGTTCGAGGATGTCGTAGAGGTTCCCGGTGCTCCCGCTGCGGGAAACACCGGCTGAGCTTTGTGGCACCACAGTCACGGTGCCTCCCTTCGCCGGCCTGCCGTCGCGGTGGAAGCGGAGGATTCCGCTCCGTCGCGGGTGGCGGGCTCTCAGGTACGGCGGTCGATCTGTCCGCGGGTGTACCGGCGGATCCGCTCGTACGCCAGCAGTTCGCCCTCCTCGTCGAGCGACACTCGGTAGCTGGCAATCACGCTGGTCGTCTCCGGGATGCGTTCCAGTTCCACCACCTCCACGTCGGCCCGCCACCCGTCCTCGGAGGGCTTGAGCGCCGACACGGACTCGGGTACACGCCCCAGGAGTTCCGCGAGTTGCTCGGCGGCGGCGCGCATCGCCTGCGCCGCGGAGACCCGGCGCCGAGGGCGGCGTACCGTGTCCTGATCCTCGCTCGCCGCCCGCCGGGTCCCGGCGCCGCTGGGGCGCGCAGAGGTCGGAGCCGCGCGGGCAGGCCTTCGAGGCCTGACGCCGTCCTCCCTCTTGTCTGGGGCCATCTTCTTCTCCGGGATCGGAGGCGACGCGCTGCAAGGTGCCGGTGTGGGGCCGCCGGCAGCTATTCCATGATAGACGGCATTCCTCATGGGTTCCGGTGACAGCCGTTCCCGCCCGGCCTGTGGCGGCGGTGGTCTGCGACCCCGGCCCCGCACGCCGTGAGCGAGAACCGCGACGGCTTGGTCGGCCGGCGCAGGCCGGTGACCCTGACGGAAACGGCCACTGCCCACATGGCGCATGCCTGCCGCTCTGGCCAGACTGGAAGTACGGAGTGCTGGCAAAGGCACAGGGCCGCGTTCTCGGCTGCCTGGTGCTTCACGACCCGGGCGGGTGCGGAGCAGTGCCCATCGGCGCCGCCAACATGAGCCGCCCCCGGACGCGCGGTCCCGTCGATGCAGGGCCGCCCAGCACCCCCGGGCAGGACGAGGGGCGGGGCGCAGGTCGCTCGCGTCGCACCGGTGCACGGAGCGAGCGAGTGCCGGAAAGGACGACCCCATGAAGGACACCACCAAAGTCGCTCTTGCGGCGGCGGTCGCCGGCGGGTACGTGCTCGGCCGCGCGAAGAAGGGGCGGCTCGCATTCGCCGTCGCGACGTACATCGCGGGCAGGCGGTTCGGGCTCGATCCGCGGGAGCTCGCCACCGAGGGGCTGCGGCGCCTTGGCGAGGTGCCGCAAGTCGCCGAGCTGAACGAGCAGGTCCGGGGCGAACTGCTCGACGTCGGCAAGCAAGCGGTGGCGGCGGCGGCCAACCGTCGCATTGGGGAACTCGCGGACTCCCTGCGGGAGCGCACGCTGAACGTGGGCAAGCCGAAGGAGGCTGAGGCGGAGGAGGAGCCGTACGACGAGGAGGAGCCGGAGGAAGAGTCGTACGACGAGGAGGAGTCGGAGGAGGAACCGTACGACGAGGAGGAAGAGCCGGAGGAGGAGCAGGAACCGGAAGAGGAGGAACTGGAGGAGCCCGAGGACGAGGGCGAAGCCGAGAAGGCGCCACCACGCCGCAAGCGCGCATCGCGGTCCCGGGGAGCTGCTGCCGAGACCGAAGAACGGCCGCGCTCACGCTCCTCGCGGACGGCCCCGAAGCCGGCGTCGAAGTCCGCCCCCGTGCGCAAGCCCGCCAAGAAGGCCGCTGCCCCGGCGAAGAAGACGGCCCCGGCAGCGAAGAAGGCTCCCGCAGCGAAGAAGGCCCCCGCGAAGTCGGCTCCGCCCGCCAAGCGCTCGTCGACCCGCTCGACTCCGTCCAAGACGGCCGCTGCCAAGGCCCCGGGCAAGAAGACGGCCGCGCCCGCGAAGAAGACCGCAGCGAAGAAGGCCGCTGCCAAGACATCCACGCGGTCCACCCGTCGGAGGTAGGTCATGGCCAGGACGGAACAGGAGGCGCCTGAGCAATCGGGCGTCGACCGGCTGAAGGAGGAGCTCGTCCACTACCTCGGCGCCCAACTGGAGAACCTGGTCGGAAAGGCCGGTGACAAGGTCGCCGATGTCACGAGCCAGCTGGGAGAAGTGGCCGAGAACGGCGGTGTGATGCCCAAAGTGGGCGCACGCGTCCTGCAGGGCGACTCACCGGTGAAGGCGTTCCTCGCCGAGAAGGCGAAGAGCATGAAGGACAACGTCGTCGAGAAGGTCAAGGGAGCGTTCGGTGGCGGCAAGGCCGGCCGGAAGGCCGGCAAGAAGGTCATGAACATCGTCGAGACACTCGACGTTGGCGTGCCGGTGCGGACGGTCTACGACCACTGGACCCAGTACGAGGACTTCGCGGGCTTCGCCAAGGGCGTGCAGGACATCTCACAGGGCGACGAGGTGACCACCGACTGGAAGGTCAAGGTCGGGCCCTCGAAGCGCAGCTACAAGGCGACCGTCCAGGAGCAGATCCCCGACGAGCGCATCGTGTGGACCTCACAGGGCGCCAAGGGCAGCACCCGTGGGGCCGTCAGCTTCCATGAGATCACTCCGAACCTGACGCGCATCGTGCTGGTGGTCGAGTACTTCCCCGCGGGGTTCTTCGAGAAGACCGGGAACATCTGGCGCGCCCAGGGCCGCCGTTTGCGCCTGGACTTCAAGAACTTCCAGCGGCACGTTTCCCTCACCAACGACGAGGCCGAGGGCTGGCGTGGCGAAATTCGAGACGGCGAGGTCGTGCGAACTCACGAGGAGGCCGTGGAGGAGGAAGCCGCCGAGAACGACCAGGAAGATCAGGAAGCGGAGGAGTACGAGGACGAGGGTGAGCCCGAGGAGCAGTACGACGAAGAGGGACTCCCTGAGGAGCAGTACGACGAAGAGGAACCCGAGGACGGGGAGTACGACGAGGGAGCGGAGGACGAATACGAGGACGACGCGGAGGCCGAGGACGACGAGGAGGACGAGGAGGACGAGGACGACGAAGCACGCTACGAGGAGGAAGACGAGGAGCGAGTGTCGTGACTCCGAGCCGGTGATTCCCACCCAGCCGCGCTCAAGGCCCTCGGAGGAGTGCTTGCCCGCACTGGCCTTCAGCCCATCCGGCTTCCGCTGGGCAGTGTCCTGGCGATCATGAGCGGAGCCAGATGACGAGCGCGGCTGCGCTGCCGGTGCCGAGGTAGACGTAGCCGCGCTTGTCGAACCTGGTCGCGACCGCGCGGAAGGTCTTCAGCTTGTTGATCGCCCGTTCGACGGTGTTGCGCTTCTTGTAGCGGTCCTTGTCGAAGCCGGGCGGTCGGCCCCCGGCCCTGCCGCGTCGGACCCGGCTGGCGGCTTGGTTGGGTCGGCCTTCTCCGGGATGACGTGCTGGATTCCGCGTCTGCGCAGGTAGCGGCGGGTCCCGCGATTGCTGTAGCCCGTGTCGGCACTGACACTGTCCGGCTTCGTGCGCGGCCTGCCGCAGGTCAGCCGCGGCACACGGATCCTGTCCATGACCGGCTCGAACTGGGTGCAGTCGGCGCACTGCCCGGGCGTGATGACCAGCAACAACGCCCGGCAGCGGCCGTCCGCACTCAGGTGGATCTTGGTGGTGAAGCCACCGCGCGAGCGGCCGAGCGCCTCACCTCCCGCACCACCTCCACCAGCCGGTCGATCAGTTCCGCCCGGACCCGATTGGCTTTGACCGTCTTCGCGGGCCCCCTCTGAGGGCGGGCGGCGGAGCGTGCCGGGCGCCGGCGGCGTGGTGGTGTGCGCGCACGGACGTCGAGTCGACCGAGACGTCCCAGTCGATCTCGCCGGCCGCATCCGCCTCGGCCTGGACACGCTGGAGGAGCATCTCCCACGTTCCATCCGCCGACCAGCGCCGATGCCGCTCGTGCACCATCTCCCACGGTCCGTACCGTTCCGGCGGATCGCGCCACTGCACGCCCGTGCGTATTCGGTACAGCACCCCGTTCACGACCTGGCGATGATCCCGCCACCTGCACAACGCCCGTTGCTTACCGGCAGGAGCGGCTCCAACCGATCCCACTGGGCATCCGTCAGATCATTCCTACTCCCCATAGTCGTATCAACGACTCAACTGATCGCCAGGACACTGCCTAGGTTCGCCACAAAGACGTGTGAAGAGAAACAAATGGGGCAAGCGCGAAGCTAGTGATCGACCCCCAGAGGAATGAGGACATGATGAGCGCGGGGAAGAAGGCCAAACACACCGCGGAGACGGCCAAGGGCAAGGTCAAGGAGGTCACGGGAAAGGCCGTTGGCAACGAGTCCCTTGTCGTGAAGGGCAAGGCCGAGCAGGTCAAGGGCAATGCTGCTCAGGCCGGGCAGAAGATGAAGGACGCCCTGAAGCCTTAGCAGTGCCTAGGGAGGGCCGGCCGCCCGCGTATCCGGCGCGTGTTCATGCCAGGTCGCCGATCGAGCGCGGGTGGCCGGTTCGTACTGGCCTGACCATGCCGCATCCATAGCTCGCCGGCGATGGGGGTTGACATCGGCCGCGATTCGCACGGAACTGCCGCTGAACAGCCGACCGAGATCCGAGAGGAGTTGGTGTACGCACCTTCTTCTGCACCGCGGAACACTGCACGGGGGGAACGAACGGAGTACGTCATGATCGTCCTCGGAGTCATTCTCCTCGCCATCGGACTCGTCGCGGGAGTCTCCTTTCTGTGGACCGTCGGCATCGTCCTGGCCCTCATCGGCGTCACCCTGCTGATCATGGGCTCGCTCGGCCACGAGGTCGCCGGCCGCCGCCACTACTGGTAGACCCGGTTGCGCTCTGCTCTCCACCGACCGGCTCGGAGCCCGCAT
>NZ_JBHJUK010000076.1:0-41400 GCF_042266225.1 Kitasatospora sp. NPDC056181 | reverse complement strand
GTGTGGGTTGTTTTTGTTTTAGACGACCCTGGCCTGGTGGGCGTTTTAGCCGGTCAGTCGGTTAGCGTGGGGGGTGGCGGCGCCCCCCCCGACCGGGTGCACCGCCACCGCCGTCTCTCACCTCGGTGAACCGCTGTCGTCAGCAGGTCCCGAGGTCGCTCCAGACGCCCCACGAGCCGCTCGCGCTCGGGTCGTCGCCCTTGGTCCACCACTTGTTCTGGTAGTAGTGGCCCTTCCACGACACCTTGGTGGTGGTCGCGTAGGTGGCCCCCGCGTCCCAGGCCGGCGCACCCGTGCAGGTGCCCGAGGTCGGGGTCGCGGTCGGGGTGACCGTCGGGGTGACGGTCGGCGTCACGGTCGGCGTCACGGTCGGGGTGACCGTCGGGGTCACCGTGGGCGTGACGGTCGGGGTCGCGGTCGGCGTGGCCGTCTGCGACGGGGTCGGCGTCGCGGTGCCGCCGTCCACGGCGCCCCGGCTCAGGTCACCCTTGAGGCCGTACAGCGTGCCGCCGACGTTGACCGTCCAGTTCGACGGCGTCGACACCGGCAGGTAGTAGACGAAGTCCATGTCGATCGACGCGCCCGGCGCCAGCGACTGCCAGCCCGGCAGCTTCACCGAGACCCGGTTGTAGGTGCCCTTGAGGCCGCCCACGTTGCCCGGACCGGGGTTGTCCTGCTTGATGACGGTCAGCCCGAAGCCGGACTGGTCCTTCGCGTTGCCGGGAGCCGAGTTGCTGTAGTCGAACTGGAACTCCGTGCCGCCCGGCAGGGTCGTCGTCGAGTTGTTGACGATGTGGATCTTCGGGTTGATCGGGTAGTTCGAGTCGCCCAGCGCGAAGTTGGTGAACGACACGTCGATCGGCAGGGTCTGCTGCGGCAGCGCGGTCGTCGAACGGACCGCACCGTACGGCGAGGCCGCCTTGAACTTGTCGTACATCAGCGAGGTCAGCGTCGAGCCCGGAACGTACTGGCCCTTGCCGCCGTTGGCGGCCGCGTCCCACTTGTAGTCGCCCGCGAGCTCCCAGATCATCGCGCCGCCGGCGCCCTGGTTGACGATGTAGTCCGCCTTGGCGCCCACCGACTGCTCGTCCTCGGTGGAGAGGAACACCTTCTTCGAGTCGTTCCACAGCCACGGCGCCACCAGCGAGGAGCTGTAGTTGCGGGCGTAGGTGCCCTGCAGGGCGGTGTCGGTCACGCCGTACTTGGAGAGGTAGTCGGGCACGATGCCCTTCTCCAGGTTCTTCGCGTGCCACATCGGGTTCGAGCCGGCCGGGGACTCCTTGCCCGCGTCGTCCTTGTCGTTCCAGATGTTGTCGATGCCGACGGCGCCGTCACCGCAGGTGGTCAGGCCGGAGCCGACCGGGCAGCTGTTGGTGGACGAGGTGCCCCAGAGGCCGTTCGTCCCGCCGGTGACGTTCTTGAACCCGCGCGTGTAGTACGGCAGGCCGACGTTGATCCGGCCGCCCGGCATCGCACCGCGGAAGTAGTGGTACGACCAGTCCGCGTTCAGGTAGCCGATCCCGCCGTACTGGCCGGTGCCGTACACGTTGGCCGCCGCCAGCTCGCCGTCCTTGCCGTCGTCGAACAGCGAGGCGTTCGGGCCGACGTACTTGTTCCAGGCGCCGTGCAGGTCGTACGACATGATGTTGACGTAGTCCAGGTACTGCGCCACCTGGAAAGTCTCCATGCCGCGCAGCAGGTAGCCGGACGACGGGGCCGCGACCGAGAGCAGGTAGTGCTTGCCGTCGGCGGCGCCGGCCCGGTCCAGCTTCTCGCGCAGGGTCTTCATCAGCGCCGCGTAACCCTTGGCCAGCGAACCGCGCTTGGAGTTGGCGAGCTGCCAGTCCAGCGGGTTGCCCGCGTCCTTCATCGAGGTCGGGTACTCGTAGTCGATGTCGACGCCGTTGAAGCCGTACTTCTTGATGAAGTCGACCGAGGAGTTGGCGAAGGTGTCGATACCCGCCTGGTTGACGCTGCCGTCCGGGTTGACGGTCATCGAGTAGAAGCCGCCGGAGTTGACGCGCTTGCCGTCGTCACCGAAGTAGCCGCCGGTCTCGGTCCAACCACCCACCGAGATCATGGTCTTGACGTTCGGGTACTGCTTCTTGAACTTCGTCAGCAGGTTGAAGTGCCCCTTGTAGGGCAGCGACGGGTCCAGCTCCGCACCGGGCACGCCCGGGAAGGAGATCCCGGTGGCCTCGTTCTTGTCGTCGTCGGTGCCGACGGAGATCTTGTTGTCGCCGCCGACGTGCCCGAAGGCGTAGTTCAGGTGGGTGACCTTGTCCCAGGGGACGTCGCTCACCAGGTAGGGCTGGGTCCCGTCCTTGCCGGTGCGCCAGCCCGTGAAGTAGCCGATGATGCGGCGCTGGTGGTCCGCGCCCATCTTCTCGCGGCCCTCGGCGTCGTAGACGCTGCAGTACGGGACGTCCACCCCGGGAGTCTGGTACATGCCGTCGGGGCGACAGGACGCGTTGTCGACGGTCGCGGACGCCTGCGAGGGCGCCGCGCCCAGCGTCGCCACCAGCAGGCCCGCCAGGCCGGCGGCCGCCAGCGAGGCCAGACCCGCCCGGGCGGCGGGGTTCTTGGAGTGACGGGCGGCGGTGGGACGCCGCTCCGCCGTGGATCGGATCAACACTCGGTCCTCCGGGAGAGAGTGTCGGCGCGTGCCTGTGGGGGAGCACGCACGTGGGGGAATGCAGATTGGCGCCGAAGCTATGTGGTCTGAACCACATAGGTCAATAGGTCTGTACCAATTGGTCATCAAATCCCCAAGAGCGCAGGCCGAACGGCCGATCCACGACGGCCGGTCCCGGCCACTCCTCCGCACACCCACGACCACCCCGCACCACCACCGGGAACCGCCGGCGGGGGCGGGAACCAACGGCGGGAACCGCCGGCGGGGGCGGGAACCAACGGCGGGAACCGCCGGCGGGGCCGTAACCGAACGCCCCGACGATCGTTCACCCGCACGGGGGACGGGCGCACACCAGCCCGAAGGGGGACGACCATGACGGTCAAGTACACACGCGAACTGCTCGCGGCCACCGCGGCAGCAACCGCCTCGCTCGACGAGATGCTCACCGCCCTCGGCAAGGAGCCGAACAAGGACCGGCGCAAGTACCTGCGCCGCAAGCTGACCGAGCACGCGATCGACACGTCGCACTTCCGCCAGGCCGGAAGCGTCTACACCCGCGAGCTCCTCCAGGAGGCCGTCTCGGCCTGCCGGAGCGTGGCGGGGGTCGTACGGTTCCTCAACCAGCGCCAGGCCGGCGGCACCCAGGCCCACATCGGCCGCCGGATCAAGGCGCTCGGCATTGACACCTCGCACTTCACCGGACAGGCCCACAGCCGCGGCAAGCGGGGCCCGACCCGGATCCCGGCCGAGCGGCTCCTCACCCAACGTCCGTGGGACGCCAAGCGGCTTCCCGGCGTGCGGATCCGCCGGGCCCTCGGAGAGCTCGGCCGCCTTGAGTTGTGCGAGGGCTGCGGCACCGGGCCCGAGTGGCAGGGCCGCCCGCTGACCCTGGAGGTCGACCACATCAGCGGCGACTGGTCGGACAACCGTCCCGGCAACCTCCGGCTGCTCTGCCCGAACTGCCACGCCGTCACCGACACGTACTGCGGACGCAACAAGAACAGGACCACCGCGCCGGACCCGACGGACGGCCAGGACGGCGGCACACCTCGAAATGGCGGTGTCCGTGGCCCGGACAAGCCCCTAGACTGAGGACCATGCGGCCTTGGCGTAACCGGCAGCCGCGCGGGTTTTAGGTGCCCGTGGGAGAAATCCCGTGAGGGTTCGAATCCCTCAGGCCGCACGATCCTTCACATCGAAGGCCCGCCCGGAGGCGATCTCCGGGCGGGCCTTCGCCGTTCCTGCCGCTCGTCAGCCCAGCAGCTCCCGCACCACCGGTGCGAGGGCGCGGAAGGCCTGGCCGCGGTGGCTGATGGCGTTCTTCTCGTCGGCCGTCATCTCCGCGCACGTGCGGGTCTCCCCCAGGGGCTGGAGGACCGGGTCGTAGCCGAAGCCGCCCTCGCCGGCCGGAGTGGTCCGCAGGGTGCCCAGGAGGCGGCCCTCGACGACGCGCTCGGTGCCGTCGGGCAGGGCGAGCGCCGCCGCGCAGAAGAAGTGGGCGCCGCGGTGCTCGGGGGCGATGTCGGAGAGCTGGGCGAGGAGCAGGTCCAGGTTGGCGCGGTCGTCGCCGTGCTTGCCGGCCCAGCGGGCGGAGAAGATGCCGGGGGCGCCGTTCAGCACGTCCACGCAGAGGCCGGAGTCGTCGGCGACGGCGGGCAGGCCGGTGGCCGTGGCCAGGGCGTGGGCCTTGAGGAGGGCGTTCTCGGCGAAGGTGACGCCGGTCTCGGGGACGTCCGGGATCTCGGGGTAGGCGTCGGCGCCGACCAGTTCGACGTCCAGGCCGGCGTCGCCGAGGATGGCGCGGAGTTCGGCGACCTTGTGCTGGTTGCGGGTGGCGAGGATGAGTCGGGTGGTCATGAAACCCACCCTAACCGGACGTCAGCCGGTGCAGACCTTGGTGAGGTTGCCCGCGGCGTCGCCGAGCGGCTTGAGGTCGGGGACCTGCTTGTTGTTGGCCGCCTGCTGGATCTTGTCGACCTGGGTGTTGAGGTCGGTGATGGCCTTGGCGACGTCGGTGTTGGAGGAGTTCTTGCCGAGCTGGTCGAGGTCGGTCTTCAGCTTCTGGAGAGCCTGCCCGGCGGCCGCCGGGTCGTTGTTGACGTTGTTGTAGGCGTTGACGACGTCGTTGACGTCGCCGGAGATCGTGATCGCGGTGTTGCCGCAGTCGATGGCCTTCTGCACGGCGGAGCAGCTGACCACGCTGAGCGGGAGGACGGCGATGAGTGCGACCACGGCGAGAGTGGCGGGGCGGGCGATGCCGGCGCGGGTGATGCTGTCGGGCATCAAGTCCTCCTCGTGGGCGCGGTTTCCGTTGAGGAGGGACGCGCGGAGGGTGCCCGTGGTTCCCGCAACGGTGTGCTGCGGGAACCGTACGGTCTCCGGGCAGGGCCTGTAAACGGCGGTTGCCCGGAGAGCCGCGGGTGGCGGGGGGTCAGCCCTCCAGGGCCTTGCGCTGGATCTCGTCGAGCTCGGCGCAGCCGAGGGTGCCGAGGTCCAGGAGGCGGTCGAGGAGGGCGCGGTCGAAGGGGGCGCCTTCGGCGGTGCCCTGGACCTCGACGAAGCGGCCGTCGGAGGTGCAGACGATGTTCATGTCGGTCTCGGCGCGGACGTCCTCCTCGTACTGGAGGTCGAGCATGGGGGTGCCGTCGATGATGCCGACGCTGACGGCGCTGACGCCGCCGGTGATGGGCTGGCCCTTGGCGCGGAGGATCTTCTTGTCGCGGGCCCAGGCGACGGCGTCGACGAGGGCGACGTAGGCGCCGGTGATGGCGGCGGTGCGGGTGCCGCCGTCGGCCTGGAGGACGTCGCAGTCGAGGACGATGGTGTTCTCGGCGAGGGCGCGGTGGTCGATGACGGCGCGCAGGGAGCGGCCGATGAGGCGGCTGATCTCGTGGGTGCGTCCGCCGATGCGGCCCTTGACGGCTTCGCGGTCGCCGCGGGTGTTGGTGGCGCGGGGGAGCATGGAGTATTCGGCGGTGACCCAGCCTTCGCCGCTGCCCTTGCGCCAGCGCGGGACGCCCTCGGTGACGCTGGCGGTGCACAGCACCTTGGTGTCGCCGTAGGAGATGAGGACGGAGCCTTCGGCGTGCTTGCTCCAGCCCCGCTCGATGGTGATGGGGCGGAGCTGTTCGGGGGTGCGGCCGTCGATGCGTGACATAGGCACCGAGCGTAGCCGCTTCCGCCGGGTGGCCCCGGTACGCCCCGACCGGTCCGCAATCGCGTCTGCCGCGGCCGGGCCCGGGGTGCGCCCGGGGGGTGCGCCCGGGGGTACGGGGGTGCGCCCGCGGGTGCGGGGTCGGGCGCCCGGCGCCGGGGGCGCTGCCCTTGCGGCCGTTCCGGGCCTGCCCGGAAGGACCTCGGCCCGCCGCCCCGGGGAGGGGGCGGCGGGCCGGAAAGTGGTGAGCCCGGGGGCTCAGTTCACATCATGTCCTCGATGTCGGCGGCGATCGGGTCGGCGTCGGTGCCGATGACGACCTGGATCGCGGTGCCCATCTTCACGACGCCGTGGGCGCCGGCCGCCTTGAGGGCGGCCTCGTTGACGAGGGAGGCGTCCTTGACCTCGGTGCGCAGGCGGGTGATGCAGCCTTCGACCTCTTCGATGTTGTCGATGCCGCCCAGACCGGCGACGATCTTCTCAGCCTTGCTGGCCATCTGTTGTTCTCCCTCTGTCTCGGCCCGTCGGCTGCTCTGCCGGGTGCCGTCCTGCGCTGTGCTGGGGGTCCCCGGCCGAGGCCGGGGGTGGGTCCGTGCCGGTGCTGACGCGGATTCAGCGGCCGTCGCGCTGCACGGCAGTGCGACAAGCATCACCCGCCCAGGACCGGTATGCCACGTTAGTCCACTTTTGGCCCATTCTGGCGCGCACCGTCTGGATCTTCGTCCCAGGATGACGATCAGCGGGGCTTCCGTCCCGGCGCGCGCTGCCTGCGTCTCCAAGAGTGGTCTACACCAATATATGTGTACTCCGATGAACGCAGGAAGGGCCCCGGGTGTTCCTGAGTCCCGTCCAGCGGTCCCGCAGGGGGCCACCGGCCGGCTACTGCTCCCGGAGGGCGAAGGATGAGTTCGGCAGGCGCCACAGCCCCGCAGACCACGTGGTGGCACACCTTCTACGGCGGGCTCCAGAAGATGGGCCGCTCGCTCCAGCTGCCGGTCGCGGTGCTGCCGGCCGCCGGCATCCTCAACCGGCTCGGGCAGCCGGACGTCTTCGGCAAGGACGGACTCGGCTGGGACAACGTCGCCAAGGTCTTCGCCGCGGCGGGTGGCGCGCTGCTGGACTCCTCGCTCGGCCTGCCGATGCTCTTCTGCATCGGAGTCGCGATCGGCATGGCGAAGAAGGCGGACGGCTCCACGGCGCTCGCGGCCGTGGTGGGGTTCCTCGTCTACTACCAGGTGCTGCACGCCTTCCCCGAGGACTGCAAGCCGCCCACGATCCTGGTCGGCAACCAGTGCGTGGACTACACCTCGGCGAAGGCGGCGGCCGCGACGTACCAGAACCCGGGGGTGCTGGGCGGCATCCTGATCGGCCTGATGTCGGCCTGGCTCTGGGTGCGCTTCCACCGCACCAGGCTGGTGGACTGGCTCGGCTTCTTCAACGGCCGCCGCCTGGTCCCGATGATCACCGCCCTGGTGGGCATGCTCGCCGCCTGCCTCGCGGTCTGGGCCTGGCCGCCGATCGGCCGCGCCATGAACGACTTCAGCCAGCACCTCGTCGACCTGCAGTCGGGCGGCGCCGGCATCTTCGGCGTCTGCAACCGCGTGCTGCTGCTGATCGGCATGCACCAGTTGCTGAACACCTTCGTCTGGTTCCAGTTCGGCTCGTTCACCAAGCCGGACGGCATGGTCGTGCACGGCGACATCCCGCGCTTCCTGGCGGGCGACCCGACGGCCGGCCAGTTCCAGTCCGGCTTCTTCCCGATCATGATGTTCGCGCTGCCGGCCGCCGCCCTGGCGATCGCGCACTCCGCCAAGGTGCACCGCCGCAAGGAGATCTACGGTCTGATGCTCTCGGTCGGCCTGACCTCCTTCGTCACCGGCGTGACCGAGCCGATCGAGTACTCCTTCGCCTACGTCGCCCCGGTGCTGTACGCGGTGCACGCCCTGCTGACCGGCGCCTCGATGGCGGTGACCTGGGCCCTGGGGGTGCACGACGGCTTCAGCTTCTCGGCCGGCCTGATCGACTACGTGATCAACTGGAGCCTGGCCACCAAGCCCTGGATGATCATCCCCATCGGGCTCGGCTTCGCCGCCGTGTACTACGCGCTGTTCCGGTTCATCATCGTGAAATTCGACATGAAAACACCCGGGCGCGAGGACGAGGACCAGGTCGAGGACGTGACCAAGGCATAAACCGAGCGTCACCACGCGCCTTCCGAAAAGGCCTTCGGACCACCGGTCCGGGGGCCTTCGGCATATCCGGAACAGGGCGATGGTCCCGATACGGAACTCCGGCTATTCCGCGACCGGGAAATTCGGCGACTCCCCGGAACGCGACCTGCGGCCCACCCGGGCCGCACCCCGGTCCGCCCGGGCACGGCCCGGGCGGGGCGCCCGCCGAAGCCGTGCCGGAGGGAGAGCCGGACGGGGAACGGGACAGGGAACCGGACGGGGGCCGAACGGAAACCGGGTGGGGGAAGATCGCCACCGCGACCGCGACCCGGTGGTCGGCAATCCGCCGCAACTACGTCACCGGGGCACCGCCACGGGTTTCACCCGGCGAATGGGAAGGCCCGGCGGAGCGCGACGGCAATGCGGCGGCGATTTCCGGACGGCGGCCAGGGGGGCCGGAACGCCCTCGCGCTCCCCCGCGTCCGGCCGCACCGGACGCCGCTCGGCCGACCGGTCCGCGGCCGGCTGCCCCGCCTCCGCCCCGCCCCTGCCGCCCCCGGACACCCGCGCGCGCCGCCGCCCGCCCCGCCGGACGGGCGCCCCCGGCGGACCCCTTCCCCCAGGACGGGCCCGCCGGTCGGCCCCCGGCGGTCGGCCGCCTCTTTTTGTTGCGCAAATAGCCAAAATGCCAATCACGGCGGGTAATCATGATCGTCGATCCGCAAGTAGGTTTCGATTTCATAGCGCTTCTCACCAGCACCGCTTTCAGGGGTTCCCCCCCTTCTCCACCCGTGCTACAAAACTGGTCTACACCACGTGTGGTGTAGACCAGTTCGCGGTTCGGCCCCCTGTGCACCTAACCCCCGACCGACCCGCCCTGCCGTTAGGAACCCACCCCCATGAGTCAGTCTGCGCAGGCACCGGCGCCCGCCGCGGCTCCGGCCACGCCCAGCCCCACCAAGAAGTTCGGCCAGAACCTGCTGCAGGGTCTGCAGAAGATCGGCCGCAGCCTCCAGCTGCCCATCGCCGTTCTCCCGGCCGCCGGTCTGCTGCTGCGCCTCGGCCAGGACGACGTGTTCGGCAAGGACGGCCTCGGCTGGAACAAGGTCGCCGCGGTGTTCGCCACCGCGGGTGACGCGGTCTTCGCCAACCTGCCGCTGCTGTTCGCGGTGGGCATCGCGATCGGCTTCGCCAAGAAGGCGGACGGCTCGACCGCGCTCTCCGCCCTCGTCGGCTTCCTGGTGTACAAGAACGTGCTGACCGCGTTCCCGGTCACCGAGGCCGCCGTCGTCGACGGCAAGTACACCGCCCCGGTGTACCAGAACCCGGGTGTGCTCGGCGGCATCGTGATCGGTCTGCTCTCCGCAGTGCTGTGGCAGAAGTACCACCGCACCAAGCTGGTCGACTGGCTCGGCTTCTTCAACGGCCGCCGCCTCGTCCCGATCATCATGGCCTTCGTCGGCACCGCCGTCGGTGTCGTCTTCGCCCTGACCTGGGGCCCGGTCGGCGACGCCATCAAGAGCCTGAACGACACCCTGATCGGCGCCGGCGCGTTCGGTGCGGGCGCCTTCGGCCTGGTCAACCGCGGCCTGCTGCCGGTCGGCATGCACCAGTTCGTGAACTCCTACGCCTGGTTCCAGACCGGTGACTTCACCAAGCCCGACGGCACCGTCGTCCACGGTGACCTCGCCCGCTTCTTCGCCGGCGACCCGACCGCCGGACAGTTCATGTCGGGCTTCTTCCCGATCATGATGTTCGCGCTGCCCGCCGCCGCGTTCGCCATCGCCCACACCGCCAAGCCGCACCGCCGCAAGGCCGTCACCGGCATGATGCTGTCGCTGGCGCTGACCTCCTTCGTCACCGGTGTCACCGAGCCGATCGAGTTCGCCTTCGTCTTCATCGCCCCGGCCCTGTACGTCATCCACGCGGTGCTGACCGCCGTCTCGATGGCCCTCACCTGGGCGCTCGGCGTGCACGACGGCTTCACCTTCTCCGGCGGCCTGATCGACTACGCGCTCGCCTGGAACAAGGCCACCGACCCGTGGATGATCATCCCGATCGGTATCGCGTTCGCCGCGCTGTACTACTTCCTGTTCCGCTTCGCGATCGTCAAGTTCGACCTCAAGACCCCCGGTCGCGAGGACGACGACGAGCTCGAGGACGTCACCAAGGCCTGACGCCGAGGTACGACCCGCAGCACCCCCGGCCCCGCCCGTCCCACCGCCGGAGCGCTCCGGTGAGACGACGGTTGACGAACCGGCAAGACCGCTGGTCAACTGAGTCGGTGAACGCCCCGCGCATCCTGGTCACCCGCAGCCACATCGACTTCGGTCGCGTGTGGTCGGCGGCGTGTTGCGCCTGACCTGACCGTTCCCCCGCCGCCGCCCGGCTGACGCCCCGCCGCGCCCCGGCCCCCGCTTCCCGTCACACGTGACCGCCCGCCACCCGGGCCGCCGCCACGTGCCCGCCTGCACTCCGCAGGCACCGCTCCCGTACGAGGAAAGTCAAGGCCTCGCCATGCCCCGCCAGCTGCACCTGTCCGCCGCCCTCGACAGCCCCGGCCACTTCGACGCCGGGCACTTCGCCAACCTCGCCCGCCTCGCCGAGCGGGCCACCCTGGACTTCGTCACCCTCGACGACTCCTACGCCCCCGAGCCGCAGCGGCTCGACGCCCTCGCCACCTTCGCCCGGCTCGCCCCGGAAACCCGGGGGATCGGCCTGGTCCCGACCGTGACCACCACGCACACCGAGCCGTTCCACACCTCGATCTCCGTCAACACCCTGGACTGGGTGAGCGAGGGCCGGGCCGGCTGGCTGGTCGGGGTATCCGACACCGAGGCGCAGGCCCGGGCCTTCGGCCGCAAGGACGTCGCCCCGGCCGACGTGCTCTGGGCCGAGGCCGCCGACGCCGCCGAGGTCGCCGCGCGGCTCTGGGACAGCTGGGAGGACGACGCGGAGATCCGCGACGTCGCGACCGGCCGGTTCATCGACCGCGACAAGCTGCACCACATCGACTTCGAGGGCCCGCACTTCTCCGTCCGGGGCCCGTCCATCACCCCGCGCCCGCCGCAGGGCCGGCCGGTCGTCGCGGTCGCGGTCGCCGCGGCCGACCTCGCGACGGACGCCCCGGCCGGCGGCCGGGCCCGGGTCGAGACGGCGGCCCGGTACGCGGACGTCGTCCTGCTCGACGCCCCCGGCCGGACCGCCCGGCTGGCCGCCGCGACCGAACTGCGGCTGCGCGCGGGCGAGGGCCTGCGCATCCTGGCCCGGATCGACGCCGCCCTGCCCGACGAGGCGGCCGCCGCCGCCCTGACCGCCGAACTCTCCGGGGGCGGCGCAGGCGTCGACGGCTTCCACCTGGTGCCCGCCGACCCCGCCCGTGACCTGGCCGCCCTCGCCGACCGCGTCGTCCCGGCGCTGCGCGGGCGCGCACTGTTCCGCGCCGGGTACACCGGCCGCACCCTGCGCGACCACCTCGGCCTGGCCCGCCCGGCCGGCCGCTACGCCACCGCCCCGGCCACCGCCGGCGCGCCGGCCGTCGCCACCGCTGCGACCAACGCCTTCGAGGTGACCCGATGACGGACCGACCGCTCAAGCAGATCCACCTCGCGGCGCACTTCCCGGGCGTCAACAACACCACGGTGTGGACGGACCCGGCCTCCCGGAGCCAGATCGAGTTCTCCTCCTTCCGCCATCTCGCCGAGACTGCCGAACGCGGGAGGTTCGACTTCTTCTTCCTCGCCGAGGGCCTGCGGCTGCGCGAGGTGAAGGGCCTGATCCACGACCTGGACGTGGTCGGCCGGCCCGAGTCGATCACCGTCCTGGGCGCCCTGGCCGCCGTCACCACCCACCTCGGCCTGGCCGCCACCGTCAACGCCACCTTCAACGAACCGTACGAACTGGCCCGGCGGTTCGCCTCGCTGGACCACCTCTCCGGCGGCCGGGCGGCCTGGAACGTGGTCACCTCCTCGGACGCCTTCACCGGCGAGAACTTCCGCCGCGGCGGTTACCTCGACCGCGCCGACCGCTACACCCGGGCCGCCGAATTCGTGCAGCTGGCCCGGGAGTTCTGGGACGCCGGGGACGGGAACGTCCGGCACGTCGGCCCGCAGTTCGACGTCGAGGGCCGGCTCTCACTCCCCCGCCCGCCGCAGGGTCACCCGGTGGTCATCCAGGCCGGGGACTCCGACGAGGGCCGGGAGTTCGCCGCCGCCACGGCCGACGTCGTCTTCAGCCGGCACTCCACCCTGGCCGCCGGCCAGGCCTTCCACGCCGACGTGAAGCGACGCCTGGCCGCGTACGGGCGCAAGCCGGACGAGCTGAAGATCATGCCCGGTGTCACGTACGTACTGGGGGACACCGACGCCGACGCCGCCGAGCGCGCCGCCGAGATCCGCCGCGCCCAGGTCGGTCCGCGGACCGCCATCGCCTACCTGGAGCAGGTCTGGGGCACCGACCTCTCGGGCCACGACCCGGACGGGCCGCTGCCCACCGCCGACCCGGTGGTGGACAGCACCCTCGTCCAGGGCCGGACCAGGCTCGGCGACCCGCTGGAGATCGCCGCCCGGTGGCGGGCGGTGGCGGCCGAGAAGGGGCTCAGCAGCCGCGAGCTGGTGATCGAGGTGACCGGCCGGCAGTCGTTCATCGGCAGCGCGGCGACGATCGCCGCCCAGCTCGACGCCCACGTGCAGAGCGACGCGGCGGACGGGTTCATCCTCGTCCCGCACCTCACCCCGGGTGGACTGGACGACTTCGTGGACCAGGTGGTGCCGCTGCTCCAGGAGCGCGGGGTGTTCCGCACCGAGTACACCGGGACGACGCTGCGCGAGCACCTCGGCCTGCCGGTGCCCGGACGACCCTGAGCGCCTGGCGGTGCCCGGACGGCCCTGAGCCCCGCCGGTGCGCGGCCCGCCACGGACCGGACTCAGATCCGGCCGAGGCGGGCCGCATGCACGCCGGCCTGGAAGCGGCTCTCCGCCCCCAGGTCGGCGGTCAGCTCGGCGACCAGCCGGCGCACCGTCCGCTCGGAGACCTCCAGCTTGCGGGCGATCGCCGCGTCGGTCAGCCCGTTCGCCAGCAGCCGCAACACCTCCGAGTGACGGTCAGTCATGTCCGAGGCGGCGGAGAGCAGTTCCGGCGGCGTCCAGGCCGCCGACCAGAAGTACTCGAACAGCTCCGCCACCAGCGCGACCAGGGCCGGCTCCCGCACCACCACCGCCGCCTCGGCGGCCATGGTGTCCCCGCCCGGACCGGCTCCCGGCGCGGGCAGGATCGCCAGCCGGGCGTCGACCACGATCAGCCAGAGCGGCAGCGAGTGCGCGGCCCTGATCCTGGCACCGGCCCCGGTCAGCTCCCGCACGTGCGCGAGCACCGCGGGCCGGCGCAACACGGCGGCCGGGTAGACGGTGCGCAGGGTGGCGCCGTGGGCGAGGGCGAGCCGTTCGCGGGCGAGCTTGCCGGCCAGGGCGGGGCCGGAGAGGTCCTGGCCGGGGCGGAGCGAGAGGGCTTCGGTACGGGCGCCACGGGCGGCGTCCTCCAGCAGGGCGGCTATCCGGTCGGCGCCGTGGACGAGTTCGAGGGCGGTGCCGGCGTGGTGGCGGTGCTGGACCGGGAGGTAGCCGGCGTGCAGGCGGTCGACGGTTTCGCGGGCGCGGCTCAGCGCGGCGACGAGGGCGGTGACCTGGGCGTCCGTGTCGAGGAGGAGCTGGCGGACGGCGGTGTCGACGGAGACGGCGGCGTGTCCGCCGGCCTCGGCGGCGGTGGGCTGGAGCAGTCCGAGGGTGAGGAGTTCGGCGGTGGCGGCGGCGAGGCGGCGTTCGTCCCAGTCGGGGCCGGGGGCGGCGGACGGGCGGCCGGGTTCGGCGAGCAGCCGGGCGTAGAGCCGGGTGGCGTCGCTGTCGGCGGGGTTTCCCGCGCTCTCCGTGCGCTCCATCGGCGCAGCCTAGTGGGTCGGCGTGGGCCGGGCCGGGGCTTCCGAGGGGCGAGACGCCGCCGCTTCCGCTCCCGGTCATGGCCGGTTCCGGCAGTGCCGGGGTGGCTGACCTGCGGCGGAGCGGTGGCCAGGATGGGACGCATGGCTCTCACCGAAGCTTCGACGATCTGGTTGGACGGCGCGCTGGTGCCCTGGCAGGAGGCGCGGACCCATGTGCTGACGCACGGCCTGCACTACGGCACGGGGGTGTTGGAGGGCACCCGGGCGTTCGCGACGGCGGACGGCCCCGCGGTGTTCCGGCTGCCCGAGCACCTGCGCCGACTGGATCGCAGCGCGCGCATGCTGCGCATGGAACTTCCCTATAGTGTCGACGAGTTGGCGAAGGCCACGATCGACCTGGTGCGTGCGAACGGCCACCGCTCGTGCTACCTGCGGCACTTCGCGTTCCTGGGGTACGGCTCCATGGGCCTGGACATGCGGTTCTCGCCGACCGTGACGTCCATTGCGAGCTGGGAGTGGCATTCCCAACTCCCGGACGGGGAGGCCGGGATCAGGCTCAAGACGAGCAGCTGGCGGCGGAACGACCCGAACGCGGTTCCGCCTGCCGCGAAGTCGACCGGTCCGTACCTCAACTCGGTGCTGGCCCGCCGGGAGGCGACGGACGCGGGGTACGACGAAGCACTGCTGCTGGGCCCGGACGGTTCGGTGAGCGAGTGCACCGGCGAGAACGTGTTCGCCGTGCGCGACGGGGTGTTGCGCACGCCGCCGGCCAGCGCGGGCGCCCTGGAGGGGATCACGCAGGACACGGTGCTGACGCTGGCCCGGGATCTCGGTCTGCCGGCCCGGGTGGAGGCCCTGCTGCGTTCGGACCTCTACGCGGCGGACGAGGTGTTCGTCTGCGGGACGGCGGCCGGCGTCGTCCCGGTCCGTTCCCTCGACGACCGCGAGCTGCCGGCCGCGCCCGGTCCGGTCACCGGCCGGCTGCGCGCGGCGTACGAGGCAGCGGTCTCGGGCGCCGACCCCCGCTACCGGGATTGGCTGACGCCGGTGGGGTGAGCAGGTGGCCCCCTGCGCCCGGTCGGGGCGCAGGGGGCCGGTGGTCGCCGTGGTGTCAGGCGGAGCGGCGGCGGCGGAGCAGGGCGAAGGCGCCCGAGCCGACGCCGAGCAGGGCCGCGGCGAGGCCCGCGATCACGCTGGTGTGGTCGCCGTCGGCGCCGGTGGTGGCCAGCCGCTCGGCGGGTGCGGGCGCGGCCACGGTGACCGTGCCGGGCGAGGCGGGGGCGGCGGCCGGCGTGGCGGTCGCGCCGGGCGCGGCCGGGGCGGTGGTGACGGCGGCGGCCGGCGCGGGGGCGGGGACGGCTCCGCCCTTCGGCTTCGGCTTGGCCTGGTTGGTGTCCTGGTTGGTGTCCTGGCCGGCGCCCGTGCCCGTGCCCTGGCCGGTGGCCGGGGTGGTGGTCGGGCCGGCGCCGCGCCCCTTCGCGGCGGTGTCCACGGCGACCTGGACGTCCACGCCGCCCGAGCAGGTCGTGGTGCCGTGGAAGGGGTGACCGGCCGACTCGTTGACGAAGACGCAGGGCTGCAACCGGGTCGGGCCGGCCGGCATGGCGGAGGGGTAGGTCACCCGGACCCGCTTGGTCGTCGTGCTGCCGGGCGCGGCCGAGGAGTCACGGCCGTCGAGGTAGAAGCCCGAGCCTCCGCCGTCCGCCTCCGACCGGGGCACGGCGGTCAGCGCCGTCCACCGGCCGTCGGCGCCGCGCACTTCGAGCTTGGCATGTCCGTCCGTGAAGAGCACGTTGCCGAGATTGACGTAGGCCGACGGGGTCGGGTTCCGGAGCACCGCGTCGAACTCGATCGGCGCGCCGCCGGCGACGGCCGTGTGTGGCACCCCGGCGATGCCGTTGGAGATCGAGTCCACCTTGATCTGGCGGGCGTCCTTGACCTCGGGCTCGACCGGGCCGTCCTGCCACCAGCCCTTGACGTTCGACCGGAGGGTGACGGCGGGGCCGACGCCGCCGTTGCTGTCGCCGTCGTGCGGCGTCCCCATGGGTGCGCCGAGCCGCAGGTGGACGTCGGTTCCCCCCGGCGGGACGATGATCTTGCCCGCGACGGTCGAGAAGACGACCTTGTCCCCCGCGGTGCGGGACTCCAGCGAGAGGTGCTCCCAGCTGCCGGTCATGTCGTTGCGCCAGTCCATGCTCATGGCGTTGGCCGGCGCCCCGAGGCTGGTCTCGACCGAGAGTTCCAGTGCGACGGCGAAGCCCTGGTCCCCCGCGTTGCCGATGGTCTCGGTGAACTCCACCGGCTGGCCGGCGAAGCCGATCCCGGCCGGGCCGTGGACGGTGAGGTTGAGCGGCCCCGCGGCGGCGAAGGCCGGCGCGGCGGTCACCGCCCCTCCGGCGACCAGCCCCGCGGTGAGGACGACGGCCGGAACGACGCCGCGGACACGGCGCAGGGCACGGTTGATCTGCTTCTGGCGCATGGATTCCCCCCGGAACCTTCCCGGACGGCGGCGAGGCCTCCCGGGCAGCACGAAGTAGGCGTGCTGGTGACGTTGACGGTGGCCGGCCCGACGGGCCCGGCCTGGTGATGCGGCTCTCCCGCCGCTCACTTACCAAGACGCCCGGGAGGCCTGACGGTTGCAGGTGATCCCGAAATTCTTCGTGTGCGCCCGCGAGGGGCCCGCCCGTCGGCTCAGATCTCGTAGACCGCGCCCGCCCGGGCGATGTCGACCGGGCCCGCGAAGGCGGCGGCGGCGTCCCGGCGGTTGTGCTCGGCGTCGGTCCACGGCGGGATGTGGGTGAGGACGAGGCGGCGGGCGCGGGCGGCGGTGGCGTGCTCGCCGGCCTCGCGCCCGTTGAGGTGGACGGCCTGGTAGGTGTCGCGGCCGTCGATGTACGCGGCTTCGCAGAGGAAGAGGTCGGCGTCGCGGGCGAGCTCGACGAGTTCGTCGCTCTCGCCGGTGTCGCCGGAGTAGACGAGGCTGCGGCCGTCGTGTTCGAGCCGGAAGGCGAAGGCGTCGACGGGGTGGTTGACCTGGGCGACGCCGATCCGGAACGGTCCGAGGTCGAAGCCGCCGGGGGTGAGGGTGCGGAAGTCGAAGACCTCCTTCATGCCGGGGTTCTCCGGCATGTCGTACGCGCGGGCGAGCCGCTCGGCGGTGCCGGCCGGGCCGTAGACGGGCATCGGGTCGGGACAGCCCTCGGCGCGGTAGTTGCGGGCGACCCAGTAGGCGCAGAGGTCGACGCAGTGGTCGGCGTGCAGGTGGCTGAGCAGGACGGCGTCGACGTCGTAGATGTCGGCGTACTTCTGCAGGGCGCCGAGTGCGCCGTTGCCGAGGTCGAGCACGACCCGGTAGCCGTCGGCCTCCACGAGGTAGCTGGAGCACGGGGAGTCGGCGGACGGGAAGCTCCCCGAGCACCCCACCACGGTCAGTTTCATCCGAGCCCCTCCGCCCCGACACGTCCTGGCTGCCGCTGGTCATGGCAGTGCGGGCCGGTGAACCGGCCGGTGACGCTGCCCTCGCGTGTGTCGAGGGTAAGGGCGGAGAGGCACTTTGCCCCCGTCTCCGTGCCGCGCTGTGGCTGGAATCACCAGAACGCCGGGGCGCCGGTCCGGCGGGGCCGCAGGCGCCGGTTCAGCGGTGGCGGGGACGCCGGCGGGCCCAGGCCCTGATCGTGTCGGGGTACCAGCGGGGGTGGCCGTCGCCGTCGACGACGTCCGGGTCGGGCAGCAGCCCGTGCCGCCGGTAGTTGCGGACGGTCTCCGGCTGGACGGTGATGTGGCGGGCGATCTCGGCGTACGACCACAGGTCGGTGCTGCGGCTCACGGGGTCACCTCCGGGGCGTGGGGGGACGTTCGGGAGCAGCTTTTCCGGAGCCCGGGGGTGGCTTTGCCGCAGAAACGGGCACTGTGGACGTTCCGTGACGAAACGGGAGCACGGTGCGGACAAATGCCCGGCGGTCACGGCGGCCACAGTGGTGGGGGCGGGTGCGGTCCCGGTACGGTTCGCCGCATGACTGGCATCTGGGTGGTCCTGGCCGTGGCGGGCGTCGCGGTCCTGGCGTTGGCCGTGCTCCGGCGGTCCCGGAAGGCCCCGGCCGCACCACGGGCACGGCCCCGCCCGGCGAAGGGCCGGCCGGGGCCGGCCCCGCAGGAGATCTGGTGGGCGCAGGTGCCGTTCGAGGACGGCCCGGGGGTGAAGGACCGCCCGTGCCTGGTGCTGCGGGTGAACGGCCGCACCGCGACCGTCGCGAAGATCACCAGCAAGCACCATGCCGACCGGCCCGGTGTGCTGCCGCTGCCGCCGGGCTCGGTGGGCGACCGCCAGGGCCGGACCAGCTGGCTGGAGACGGACGAGCTGCGCGAGGTGCCGCTCGCCGACTTCCGCCGCCGGGCCGGCGTGGTGGACCGGCAGATCTGGGCCCGCGCGCAGCGGGCGGTGTCGGCCGGCCAGTGAGCCGTCAGGCCCAGAGCTGGCCCTGCAGCGCCTCGACCGCGGCCTCGGTCGACTCGGCGGTGTAGATGCCGGTGGACAGGTACTTCCAGCCGCCGTCGGCGACGACGAAGACGATGTCGGCGCGCTGCCCGGCCGCGGCGGCCTTGCGGCCGGCGCCGAGCGCGGCGTGCAGGATCGCGCCGGTGGACACGCCCGCGAAGATGCCCTCCTGCTGGAGGAGTTCGCGGGTGCGGCGGACGGCGTCGGCGGAGCCGACGGAGAAGCGGGTGGTGAGCACCTCGGCGTCGTACAGCTCGGGGACGAAGCCCTCGTCGAGGTTGCGCAGGCCGTAGACCAGGTCGTCGTAGCGCGGTTCGGCGGCGACGATCCGGATGCCGGGGACCTTCTCGCGCAGGTAGCGGCCGACGCCCATCAGGGTGCCGGTGGTGCCGAGGCCGGCCACGAAGTGCGTGACGGTGGGCAGGTCGGCGAGGATCTCGGGGCCGGTCGTGGCGTAGTGGGCGCCGGCGTTGTCCGGGTTGCCGTACTGGTAGAGCATGACCCAGTCGGGGTGCTCGGCGGCGATCTCCTTGGCGATCCGCACCGCGGTGTTGGAGCCGCCGGCGGCCGGGGAGGCGATGATCTCGGCGCCCCACATGCGCAGCAGTTCGCGGCGCTCCTCGCTGGTGTTCTCGGGCATCACGCAGACCATCCGGTAGCCCTTGAGCTTTGCGGCCATGGCGAGCGAGATGCCGGTGTTGCCGCTGGTGGGTTCCAGGATGGTGCAGCCGGGGGTGAGCAGGCCGGCGGCCTCGGCGCGCTCGATCATGTGCAGCGCCGGGCGGTCCTTGATGGAGCCGGTGGGGTTGCGGTCCTCCAGCTTGGCCCAGAGGGTGACCTGGCCGTCGGCGTTGCCGGGGATGCCGGCGGAGAGGCGGGGCAGGCGGACCAGCGGGGTGTTGCCGACGGCTTCGAGCGGGCTGTCGTAACGCAAGGGGGGCCTCCGGCAACGGCGGTGAGGGTCGGGAGCGGCGGCTCCCCCGCCCGCGCGGGCGGGCGGGGGAGCGGGAGGTCAGCGGGCGCCGCCGGCCACGGCGGGCAGGATGGTGACGCTGTCGCCGTCGGCGAGGGCGGTGGAGATGCCCTCCAGGAAGCGGACGTCCTCGTCGTTCAGGTAGACGTTGACGAAGCGGCGCAGCTCGCCGCCCTCCAGCAGGCGGGCGGCGATGCCCGGGTGGCGGGCGTCGAGGTCGTGGAAGAGTTCCCCGAGGTTGCTGCCGGTGCCCTCGACGGCCTTGGCGCCGTCGGTGTAGGTGCGGAGGATGGTCGGGATGCGGACCTCGATGGCCATGGGTGCGCTCCTGTGCGAGTCGTGAGGTGGGTGGGCCGCAGCGGGCGCGGCAGGGCGGGTGGGCCCGGGGCGCAGGGCGTGCGGCGGGCGTGGGCGGGCGGCTCAGCGAGAGCGCGCCGGCGTGCCGGGACAGATCGCACTGGCGAGCCGGCACAGGTCGACGTGCAGGCGCGCCACGAGGCGGGTGCCCGGGGCCTGGGTGCTCACATCGACGGAACGCATGGGCTCATCGTATAGATTCCCGGCCTCGCTCCGACATGCCTGTCTCGCGATCCGGATGTTTCCGTTTCTTCTGTTGAGATGACGTCGGCCCGCCGACCGCTCGCGGGCAGTCGGCGGGCCGCGCCCAGGTGGGTGCTGGTCAGGGCTGGTAGGCCTCGACGACCTGGACGTCTTCCTCTGTGATCTCGCCGTCCACGATGCGGAACGAGCGGAACTGGTACGGGTCGTCGGGGCCGTTGCCGTCGGCGGTGGAGACCAGGACGTAGTGGGCGAACGGCTCGGAGGCGTAGCTCACGTCGGTGCGCGAGGGGTAGGCCTCGGTCGCGGTGTGCGAGTGGTAGACGATCACGGGCTCCTCGTCCCGGTCGTCCATCTCGCGGTACAGCTTGAGCAGGTCGCCCGAGTCGAACTCGTAGAAGGTGGGCGAGCGGGCGGCGTTGAGCATCGGGACGAACCGTTCGGGCCGCCCGGTCCCGGCCGGGCCCGCCACCACGCCACAGGCCTCGTCCGGGTGGTCGGCGCGGGCGTGGGCGACGATCGCGTCGCGCAGTTCTCGGGTGATGGTCAGCATGCGGTCAGGATAGCCACGCCCCGGCGGGCACCGGCCGGGGCGTCCACGCCGTGGTCCGACAGGTGGTCAGCCACCGACGCGGGCGTGCGGGTGCTCGTCGGCGACGGCGTCGAGGGCGGCCGGGCTGCGGCGCTTGAGGACCTGGTAACCGACCACCAGCAGCACGGCCCAGACGGGGAGGACGTACAGCGAGATGCGGCTGTCCTCGTCCAGGGCGATCAGCACGACGACCAGGGCGAGGAAGGCGAGCGCGGCCCAGCTGCTCCAGACGCCGCCGGGCGCCTTGAAGGTGGGCGGCGGGAGGTGGCCGGCCTTCCAGGCCTTGCGGTAGCGGATCTGGCAGATCAGGATCATCGCCCAGGTCCAGAGGCCGCAGACGGTGGCGACCGAGGTGATGTACTCGAACGCCTTGGCCGGGGCGAGGTAGTTGAGGACGACGCCGGCGCCCATCAGCAGCGAGGAGAGGGTGATCGCGGCGGCCGGGGTGCGGCGGGAGTTGAGCCTGGTGAGGCCGGCGGGGGCCTGGCCGCGCAGGGCGAGGTCGCGCAGCATCCGGCCGGTGGAGTACATGCCGGAGTTGCAGGAGGAGAGCGCCGCGGTGAGCACCACGAAGTTGATGATGCCGGCCGCGGCGGGGATGCCGATCTTGCCGAAGGCGGCGACGAACGGGCTGACGCCGGGCTGGAACTCGGTCCACGGGACGAGCGAGAGGATGACCACCAGGGCGCCGATGTAGAACAGCGCGATGCGCCAGGGCAGGGTGTTGATGGCGCGCGGCAGGGTCTTCTGCGGGTCCTCGCTCTCGCCGGCGGTGACGCCGACCAGTTCCACGCCGAGGTAGGCGAACATGACGATCTGCAGCGTCATCACGGTGGCGCCGATCCCCTTGGGGAAGAAGCCGCCGTTCTCCCAGAGGTGGCTGACCGACGCGGTGTCACCGGCGTCGCTGAAGCCGAGGGTGAGGACGCCGATGCCGATCAGGATCATGCCGATGATGGCGGTGACCTTGACCATGGAGAACCAGAACTCGATCTCGCCGAAGAGCTTCACCGAGATCAGGTTGGCCGCGTAGAGGATGACCAGGAAGGTCAGCGCGCTGAGCCACTGCGGGATGCCGGGCGCCCAGAACTTCACGTAGACGGCGGCGGCGGTGGTCTCCGCCATACCCGTGACAACCCAGAAGAGCCAGTACGTCCAGCCCGTCACATAGCCCGCGAAGGGGCCGAGGAACTCCCGGGCGTACTCCGCGAAGCTGCCCGACACCGGGCGGTACGTGAGGAGTTCACCGAGCGCCCGCATGATCGCGAAGATCGCCACGCCCGCCACCGCGTACGACAGGATCAGGCTCGGGCCGGACTTGGAGATCGCGGTGCCGGCGCCGAGGAAGAGGCCGGTGCCGATGGCGCCGCCGATCGCGATCATCTGGATCTGGCGGCTGCCCAGCCCCCGCTCGTAGCCCTCGCCGTCCGGTTCGGTGTCGACCGTTTCGTCGTGGAGCTGCTCGGCCATGGTGCACCGTCCTGGATGGGTCTCGTGGGGTGGAGAAGTCGTACCACGCGGCGTCCGGACAGCGGTGTGCATCTGAGCGACATTTGAGCATGGAGTACTACGGTTTCGCCCGATTTGAAACTAAAAGCCCCGACCCTCCGTCCAGCATGCGGACGGGGTCGGGGCCTGCCCGGAAGCGGGCGGAATTCAGTCCGAGAGCGCCTCCAGCAGCGACTCCTGGAGGGCGCCCAGCCACAGGTACGCCATCACCAGCGGCTTCCGCTCGTCGGCGTCCGGCAGGTCGTACAGCCCCTGCTCGTCCTCCTCGGTGACCTCCAGCCGCACGCCCAGGGTCAGCCGGAGGTCGTTGAGCGCGCACAGCCAGCGCGGGCAGTCGGCGGCGGGCAGCTTGAGCACCCCGCCCTCGCCGCCGAGCCCGTCCAGCGCCCGGACCACCTGCAGTGCGTCGTCGCGCTTGCGGGCGCGCAGGTCGAGCTCGGTGTAGCGGCGGAACTCGCCGGAGGCCGCCCTGCTCTCGTCGTCCTGGGGCTTCTCCGGGTCCCGGTAGGCGTCCGGGAACAGCCGGGCCAGCGCCGGGTCCGAGGGCGCCTCGGTCGGGCCCTCGGCGAACAGCGCGGCCAGCGGGTCGCCGCCCTCACCGCCCGGGCCGGGGCCGATCAGCTCCAGCATCTGCACTTCCAGGGAGCGCAGGATGGAGGCCTCCACCTCGTCCAGCGCGATCGCCGCGCTCCCGCCGCCGGCACTCTCGAACAACCCAGCCATCGTTATCGGTCAGCCCGTCTTCGTCGTCTTCGGTGGTGCGGCGCCGCCCCCGGTGGTGCGGCGCCCGGCGGCGCCGCGGCTCAGTCGTGCTGGAGCGTCGCCCAGAGGCCGTAGCCGTGCATCGCCTGCACGTCGCGCTCCATCTCCTCGCGGGAGCCGCTGGAGACCACCGCCCGACCCTTGGTGTGCACCTCCATCATCAGCTTCCTGGCCTTGTCCTTCGGGTACCCGAAGTAGGCCTGGAAGACGTACTGGACGTAGCTCATCAGGTTGACCGGGTCGTTGTGCACGATGGTCACCCAGGGGGTGTCCGGCTCCGCCACCGGCAGGCCTTCGACCTCCGGTCGCTCGATCTCCGCGGGCGCGACACTCACCGCCGGGTCCTCCTCGCCGTTCCTCCGGTACCTGCACCTTTCAGCCCCCATGCTGCCATCCGGGGGACCTCCGGGCGATTCCGCCCCACGCCTTCGCGAACGCCCCCCACGAGAAATCGTCAATCTGACGCTAAGTGGTAGTAGCATCATCCCCATGGACGCCACTTCAGTGCGCGCGGCCGGTTCGACCGCGCTCCTCACCGACCGCTACGAGCTCACCATGCTGCAGGCCGCCCTGCAGAGCGGGGCCGCGCACCGCCGCTCCGTGTTCGAGGTGTTCACCCGCCGCCTGCCGAGCGGACGCCGCTACGGCGTGATGGCCGGCACCGGCCGGGTCCTGGACGCGGTCGAGAACTTCCGCTTCACCGCGGCGCAGCTCGACTGGCTGGCCGCCCAGGACGTGGTCGACGCCGACACCCTGCGCTTCCTGGCCGACTACCGCTTCACCGGCGACATCCACGGCTACCCGGAGGGCGAGGCGTACTTCCCCGGCTCGCCGCTGATGACCGTCGAGGGCACCTTCGCCGAGGCGGTGATCCTGGAGACGGTGATCCTGTCGATCCTCAACCACGACTCGGCGATCGCCGCCGCCGCCTCCCGGATGACCTCCGCCGCCGGCGGGCGCCCGGTGATCGAGATGGGCGCCCGGCGCGCCCACGAGCAGGCCGCCGTCTCGGCCGCCCGGGCCGCGTACGTGGCCGGCTTCGCGGCCACCTCCGACCTGGAGGCCGGCTTCACCCACGGCATCCCCACCACCGGCACCGCCGCGCACGCCTTCACCCTGGTGCACGACAGCGAGCGGGACGCGTTCCGGGCGCAGATCGCCTCGATGGGCAAGGGCACGACGCTGCTGGTCGACACCTACGACCTGCGCGAGGCCGTCCGCACCGCCGTCGAGGTGGCCGGGACCGAGCTGGGCGCGGTGCGGATCGACTCCGGCGACCTCACCCTGCTGGCCCACCGGGTCCGCCGCCAGCTGGACGAGCTCGGCGCCCGCGACACGAAGATCATCGTCACCTCGGACCTCGACGAGTACGCGATCGCCGCCCTGGCGGCCGCCCCGGTGGACGGCTACGGCGTCGGCACCAGCCTGGTCACCGGCAGCGGCCACCCGACCTGCGCGATGGTCTACAAGCTGGTCGCCCGGGCCGCTTCGCCGGACGGCCCGCTGGTGCCGGTCGCCAAGCGCGCGGCCGGCGGCAAGACCAGCATCGGCGGCCGCAAGTGGGCGGCCCGGCGGCCCGACGCGGACGGCGTGGCCGAGGCCGAGGTGGTCGGCACCGGCGCCGTCCCGGCCGACCTGGAGCCGCACCTGCTCCAGGTGCCGCTGGTGCTGGCCGGCGAGGTGGTCGGCCGGGAGCCGCTGGGCGCGGCCCGCGAACGCCACGTCCGGGCCCGCGCGGGACTGCCGCTCTCGGCCACCCAGCTCTCCAAGGGCGACCCGGTCCTGCCGACCGAACTGATGCTGTGACAGCGGGCGGCGGAGCGCGGGGCGGGGCCCGGGTGCTCCCCGGGCCTTCCGCCCCCGGGTGCCACTGCCTACAGTCGACCGTAGAGTTCCCACCGGAGGCGCACAGAACCAGCGCGCCGTCCCCCCACAACCGAGGATGCGAGCCATGCACCGGGCACTGATCGTCGTCGACGTGCAGAACGACTTCTGCGAGGGCGGCAGTCTGGCCGTCGCCGGCGGGGCCGAGGTGGCCGCCGCGATCACCGACCTGATCGCCGAGGGCCGCCCCGGGTACCAGCACGTCCTCGCCACCCGCGACAACCACATCGACCCGGGCGACCACTTCTCCGACGACCCGGACTACGTCAACAGCTGGCCGGTGCACTGCGTGGCGGGCACCGAGGGGGTGGGCTTCCACCCCAACTTCGCGCCCTCCGTCACCTCCGGCGCCATCGAGGCGGTCTTCGACAAGGGTGCCTACGCGGCGGCGTACAGCGGGTTCGAGGGGCTGGACGAGAACAACCGCGGGCCGGTCGACTGGCTGCGCGAGCGCCAGGTCACCGAGGTGGACGTGGTCGGCCTGGCCACCGACCACTGCGTCAAGGCCACCGCGCTGGACGCGGCCCGGGCGGGCTTCACCACCCGCGTCCTGCTGGACCTGACGGCGGGCGTGGCGCCCGGGACCACCGCCGCCGCGCTGGAGGAGCTGCGGGCGGCCGGGGTCGAGCTGGTCGGCACGCCGACCGTTCACGGCTGAGCCGGGTCAGCCCTCGCCGAGCAGCAGTTCCACCACGTCGGTGCCGCCCTGCCGGAAGGCCTCGCGCAGTTCGGCGCCGACCGCGTCCGGTTCGGTGGCCAGCCGGGCACCGGAGAGGTAGACCACCCGGATCCCCAGGTACTCCATCCGGTGCTGGCCGCCGCGCACCCAGGCGGCCTCGCCCTCGCTGACGCAGCGCAGCTCCGAGTCGACCTCCACCGCCACGCCGGCCTGCGGCCAGTACAGGTCCGGCACGGCGATGTAGGTGCCGCCGCGCATCCGCAGCTCCGGGCCGGCCAGCGGGACGGGCAGCAGCCACTCGTCGACCAGTTCGCCGATCCGCGCCAGTGCGGCGTCCCGCTCCTCGGCCAGCAGCTCGTCCAGCGCGGGCCGCACCCGCAGGTCGGCGGCCAGCCCGGACTCGGTCAGCTCGGCGACCAGCTCCTGGAGGGTGCAGCGGGCCTCGGACCGGCGCACCCGGGCGCCGGCCCGGCCCAGGGCCTCCCGGAGCACCTCGCGGACGGGCAGCGCGGCGCCGTCGCCGGACTCCGCCGCGCCCTCGGCCGTCCACTCGCGCACCGCGTCGGCGACCGCCCGGGCGACCGGCGCACAGGCCAGCCCGTGCACCGAGCGGGCCACCAACTCCCTTTCGGTGCGCCGGATCCGGACCTCGCCGGCGTCCTTCAGGCGGCGCTGACGGGGCACCAGCACGTCCACCCCGGTGACCGCCGGGAGCCGGGGCACCGCGGCGAAGCCGTACAGCGCGAGCGCGGCGGTGCCGGTGATCACCGCGCCCTCCCGGCGGCCCTCCTCCCGGCCGTTCTGCGCCGCGTACAGCAGTGCGGCCCACATCCGCTGCTCGGGGGTGGGCTCGCCGGACTGCAGCAGGTAGACCCTGGGCAGCAGGCGCTGCCAGGGCCCGCCGCGGCGGCAGTGCTCACTGACGACCCGGCCCGGCACGCCCCGGGCGCGCAGCTGGCTGGCGGTGACGACGTTCTGCTGACGCTTCGCCAGTTCCTCCAGGGACGGCGGCGGCGAGGGAATCCGGTAGCTCATGCCGACACCATCCCCAACAGCCCGGACCGCTCATCGGTCGCCTGACGCACTGTTACCCAACCGTCGCGAAACCGGGATCAGCCCGCACTAAAGTCCCCATACCCTCACCCATTTGGAGTAATGGGAGGTCACACGGTTGCCGCCGCTGGCCGTGGCCGGTCAACGACCAGGGTTTCTGACCGAGAGTGACCAAGGGCATACGCCGAAGCGCCGCCGGGCGTCACTCCCGCTCCCTGGATTGCCTACCCTTAGTTCATGTCACGTGACGAGACCGCCGGCCTCCGCGCGGCCCAGCTCCGCCTCGGCCGCCTGCCCGGATACGTCCGCCGGCCGGACCCGGCCCGCCGCAGCGGCGAACAGGGCCATACGTACAAGAAGGGCTGGGAGGTCCGCTTCACCGCCCGCAGTGAAGCCGAGATAGCCGAGATCCGCGACCTCGTGGTCGCCGCCGGATTCGCCCCGGCCAGACCCTTCTTCAAGGGGCACCAACTGATCCAGCCCGTCTACGGGATGGCCGCCGTCCAGGCCTACCTGGCCGCGAGACAGGCGGCCGAGGAGCACGCCGCCCGCACGGCCGCCGGCCGGGGGCGGGGAGGCGGCGGGACCGACGCCGGCGACGGGACCGGCCCGGCGGACGCGGCCGACGGGACCGGGGCGGCCGACGCGGCCGTCCGGCGGCACCGGGAAGGCGCCGCGAGGGGTGCCGTGGAGGACCCCGGGGACGGCGGCGAGAGCGTGGCGGCCGCGGCCCGTGCAGCGGCGGCCACGGCGGCGACGGCGGTCACGGCGGCGAGGGCGGCCGAACTGGCCCGGCGGCGGGCCGTCGAGTCGTTCCCCGCCCAGCTCGGACGGAGCACCGCGGCGGACGACCTGCCCTCCCCCTCGGAGGCCAGCACGTCTGGCTGACGCATCGTCATAGCACCCTTCCCGTCCGGCCGTCCGCACATGCGGCAGGCGCGAGGGGCGCGAACGGGGCGGGCGCCGGACGACCCGCCCCGCCACCTCCACCCCTCACCTCCGCCACCCGGCCCCGCACCTGCGCCCCCCGGAGGCCCTGCTTCACCCCACCCCGGACACCCCGCTTCGCCCACCCCGGACACCCTGCTTCGCCCACCCCCGGCGCGCGCGGTCCACGGGAGCGCACCACCCACCCGCACGCCCGCCTCCGCGCCCGCCGCCCATCCGCCGCGCGCGCGTCCGGTGGCGCGGGCGGGGCTTCACGCCTCGGGTGTGGACGTGAGCCACCGGACCGCCTACGGTGACCCATCAACCGCTCCACCGCCCTTGCCGGCCACCCCCGCTGACCGGCCATGACATCTTCACTCTCGCGACCCTGGCAGCGCTGCGCACCACCCCCACCACCGGCCCCGCGCCACCCCGCCGCCCGTCGGCCCACACCCGGCCACCGCTGGAACCGGCCGAGCGGCGGCACGTTCCGGGCATTCAATCCGATTGGTAACCCAGCGCACCGAGCGCCTACCGTAGAGTGAGCACGGATGATCGACCGCCAGAAGCCCATCTCACTTGCCGAGAAGCCGAGATGACCAACCGTCATGACAGCACCGCCGAGCCTCCCCCGGGGCCCGGCGAACCGCCTGCGGTATCACTGGAGTTCGCGGCGTTCTGCGAGCTCCACCGGCCGCGTTACCTCAGCTACGCCCGGGTCTGGCTGCCGGACAGTACTGAGGCGGCCGGCGCCGTCCAGCAGGCGTTCGCCGAAATCGCCGTCCAGTGGCGCGAGTTGCTGGGGAGCTCCAACCCGACCGCGAACGCCTGGCAGATCCTGCGCGGGACGGTCAACGAGCACACCCTCCGGGCCGACCCCCCGGCCGGGCCCAGCCGCCCCGCCGACGACGACCTGGCGATCCTGCACTACATCGTCGGCCTCGCCGCCCCCGAGATCGCCGACGTCATCGGCACCGACACCGCCAGCGTGGCCGGCCGACTCCGCCGCACCATGCTCCGCGAGGCCTCCGGCTGGTGACCCCGGCCGGGCCGTCGCACCCCGCTCCCCCGCACCGCCGTTCGGCCGGCGGGATCAGACCCGCTCGCCCGTCACGTCGAACAGGTGGTGGACCGGGTCGTGGACCAGGTAGCGGGAGAACGACTCCACGGTGAAGCGTGCGCCGTCACTGCGGTTGCCGGTGCGCTGCCACTGCTCGGCGGCCAGCCTCTCGAACGCGTCCGCCAGGACCTGCGCGGCCTCGTCCAGCTCCACCGAGACCTCCTGCGGCAGCTGCTCCGCGTAGCGCTCGGCGACGGCCGTCTCGTCCTGGTCCCAGTTCGGGAAGTCCGGGTTCTCCTGGTCGAGCATGAGGTTCAGCCGGAAGTGGAACAGCCGGAAGACGTCCCGGACATGGCACGCGTACTCCAGGTCCGACCAGATCTCCGGACGGGGGCGGCGGCGCAGCTCCTCCTCGTCCCCGGCCAGCACGGCCACCCAGGCGCCGGCGTTGTCCCGGATCAGCCCGGGGACCGCCTCGCGGGCCACGGCCGCGGAGTCCAGGCCGCAGTCCGGGCACGCGCGCTCCAGGACCCACGTCCAGTCCTTGGTGTCCGGGACGATGGCGTCGCCGGTGGCGGTGGCGGTGGCGGCGGGGGTGTTCTCAGGAGTGGTCATGCGTCCAGGATGGCCGCCCGGACGCGGCCCCCACCAGCGGCCATAGCGCCAGCGGGCACCGAAATGCTGCCAGCCCGGCGCCGCTCGGCCCGCGCGCCACGGCTCGTCCCGCTCGGCCCGCGCGCCGCGGCTCGACCCGGTCGTCCCGGTGGTCCTACTCGCCCCGCCCCTCCCGCTCGTCCCGCTCGTACGCCTCGCGGGCCTCCAGCAGGGCGGCCAGGTGCTCGCGGCTCCACCCGCAGACCGCGTCCATCGGCCCCAGCAGCGAACGGCCCAGCGGTGTCAGCGCGTACTCCACCCGCGGCGGGTTCTCGGCGTACTCGGTCCGGCTCACCACCCCGTCGTGCTCCATCGCGCGGAGCGTCTCGGCCAGCACCTTCGCCGTGATGCCCACCAGCGGCACCCGCAGCTCGGAGAACCGGCGCTGACCGCCCTCCAGACAGCGCATCAGTTTCCAGGTCCACTTCTTGCCGCCCAGCACCGGCATCGTCTGCACCGGGCAGTCCGGGTCGAAGAAGTCCGCCGGCAAGGGTGCGAGGGGCGGGCGTTCGAGAGGCCGGGGTGCGAGGGGCGACGGTTCCAGTGACAGGGGTTCGATCGCAGTCGGCGGCATGGCCCCGACCGTAGCCGACCCACCGTCCCCGCAGGCCCCCGCCGGTACCGTTGAAGTAACCGGCCGCCCCCGGTCTACCGTCACCGCAACGGCGGGCGACAGCGCCCCCGGCGAGCGGACGGAGACCACAATGAGCAGCACCCCCAGGCAGGTTGACCGCGGCGTCGTCGTCTTCGGCGCGGGCGGCCAGGTCGGGCGCGCAGTCGTCACCGAGGCCCGGCGGCGCGGACTGGCGGTGACCGCCGCCGTCCGCGACCCCGAGCGCCACCGGGACCTCGCCGGCGAGGGCGTCAGCCTCGTGCGCTGCGACGTCACCGACCCGGCCGCCGTCGCCGCGACCGCACACGGGCACACCGCCGCCGTCTCCACCGTCTACACGCCCGACGTCCCCTCCACGGACTTCTACGGGGCCACCGCCGACGCGCTGGTGGCCGGCCTCGGCACGGCCCGGGTCCGCCGGCTGGTGCACGTCGGTGTCGCCACCACCCTGGAGACCGCGCCCGGCACCGCCGTCCACGACGACCCGGCCTTCCCCGAGGCCTACCGCGCCTTCTCGCTCGGCCACGCCCTCGCCCTGGACCGGCTGCGGGAGTCCGACGCCGCCCTCGACTGGGTCGTGGTCACCCCGCCCCTCGACCTCGACCGCGCCGCCCCCGGCACCGGCCGCTACCGGACCGGCGGCCCACAGGTCCTCGGCGAGCGGATCGCCCAGGCCGACCTCGCCGTGGCCGTGGTCGACGAGCTCACCGCACCCGCCCACCACCGCGAGCAGATCGCCGTCGCCGAGTAGCCCGGCCTACCCAGTGTGCCCGGCGCGGGCCGGGGCGCCACGGCCGGCCGGGGCGCCGCTGCCAGCCGGCCGGCAGCGGCAGGTTCCGGCCCTCCGCAGGGAGATCCGCCCCGGCCAAAACCGCTGGTCGGACCGGGGCGCACCGGTCCATGCTGGACACCATGCTCATCCGCGAAGCCACCCCCGACGACTGGCCGGCGATCTGGCCCTTCCTGCGCGAGATCATCGCCGCCGGCGAAACCTACAGCTGGGACCGCGACACCGACGAGGAACGCGCCCGCGCCCTCTGGTTCAAGCCCGCACCCGGCCGCACCTTCGTCGCCGTCGACGAGGACGGCACCGTCCTCGGCACCGCCGAGAGCCACCCCAACCAGGCCGGCGGCGGCTCCCACGTCGCCAACGCCGGCTTCATGGTCGACCCCCGTCACTCCGGCCGGGGCGTCGCCCGCGCCCTCTGCGCCCACGTCCTCGACCAGGCCCGCGCCGACGGCTACCGCGCCATGCAGTTCAACGCCGTCGTCGAGACCAACCACCGCGCCGTCGCGCTCTGGCAGACCTTCGGCTTCGAGATCCTCACCACCGTCCCCGAGGCCTTCCGCCACCCCGACAAGGGCTACGTCGGCCTGCACGTCATGCACCGGAAGCTCTGAGGCCGCCCGGACATGATCAACGACGCCGCGCTCGCCCAGAAGCCCACCCTGCACGGGCCCACCATCACCCTCGTGCCCCTGGCCGCCCGCCACACCGAACCCATGTGGCGGTTCACCGCCGACGAGGAGACCAACCGCCTCACCGGCACCCGCCAGACCTTCACCCACGACCAGATCCGCACCTGGTGCGCCACCCGCGCCGAACAGCCCGACCGCCTCGACCTCGCCGTCGAGGACCCCGCCACCGGCCGGTTCCTCGGCGAACTCGCCCTCAACGACCTCGACCGCGACAACGCCTCCGCGAGCTTCCGGATCGCCCTCACCCCCGGCAGCACCGGCCGCGGCATCGGCACCGAGGCCACCCGCCTCCTCCTCCGCCACGCCTTCGAGGAGGTCCGCCTCCACCGCGTCCACCTGGAGGTCTGGGCCTTCAACGAACGCGCCGCCCGCGCCTACGAGAAGGCCGGCTTCGTCCTCGAAGGCCGCGCCCGCCAGGCCCACCACTGGGCCGGCGAGTTCCACGACGTCCTGCACATGGCGGCCCTGCGCGACGAGTGGCTGGCGGCCCAACCGCAGGCCTACTGATACGGGTTCCCCGTCGGCGGCGCCGGAGGCTGCTGCGGCGGCGCGTAGCCGTACCCCTGCTGCCCGGGCGGCCCGGGGGGCGGTGGCACCGGATACGGGTAGCCGGTGCCACCCGGCTCCGCCGCAGCCTCCCGCCGCTTGCGCCGCCCGCGCACCACCAACGACACGCAGACGGCGACGAGCACCAGCCCGAACAGCACCCCGGCGCCGATGAGCGTGTAGGTGATCCCGGGATTGCCCTTCGCCCCGGCGGAGGGCACCCCGGGCGGCGCCTCCCCCGCGTCCGGAGCCCCCTGCGACTCTGCCCGGCTCAGCAGCGGATTCTCCTTCGGCCCCCCGTCCACGGCGGGATTCGGCGCCAGGGCCTTGGCGGGGTCGATGATCCCGTAGCCGTAGTGGGCATCGGGCACTGCCGAACCGTCCGACGGAGGGGTAGCGCTCTTGATCATCCGGTTGATGACCTGGCCGGCGGAGAGGGTGGGGTACTTCGAACGGATGAGGGCCGCCGTCGCAGACACGTAGGCGGTGGCGTCCGAGGTGCCATCGCCGATGCCATAACTCGAAGTCGAAGTGGCAGTGGCGCGATAAACCTCCACACCCGGTGCGGCGATCGTTGTCTCGGGACCGAATGTGGATTTCTCCCACACCTCTCCCTGTTCATCGACCGCCGCCACTGCAACCACGCCAGGGAAGGCCGCCGGGTACTCGACAGGCAAAGCCCTGTTCCCGCTATTTCCAGTGGATGCCACGAGAACGACATCCTTGGCTACGGCATACTTGATCGCGTCACGCGCCTCGGAATCAAGCCGCGCATAGCCTCCGAGCGAAATGTTGACGACCTTCGCTCCGTGATCCACTGCAAATCTGACGGCCAAAGCAATGTCGGACTGTTCGAGTCCAGCCGACTCTCCATCACTTCTGATCTTGATGGGAAGGATCTTTGCCTTGGGTGCGAGGCCCATGACGCCGGCCTGTGGACCGTGCCCCGTACCGGCAATCAAACTGGCCATACCGGTACCATGGCCGTTCCTATCCGTCCGGCCATCCGTCTTCTCGCCGGAGAAATCGGCTCCAGACAGTACCTGCCCAACAAGATCCTGGTGATCTCCCTCAACGCCACCGTCCACCACGGCGACAATAACTCCGTCACCCTGGCTTACCGGCCAGATCTTTGATTCTGCCTGATATTTCTTCAGGGGCCATTGCCCATCGCGAATCTGATCCGCAGCTGCCGGAGAAGCAGCCACTCCCCACAAGAGGGTCCCGGCAGCCAACGAAGCTGCACCTCGCACAAGCCGGCTGCTCGTCAAGCCTGGTCACCCCACTCAGCGAAGCGTCCCGCAGGTCACGGACCTGCGGGACGACTGATCATCAGCCTGTCCACTAGCGGACAGGGCTCATTCCACCACGTTCGGGTTGGCGGGCTTGTCCGACGCCCAGGTCTCCTCGTCCTCGACGAGGTAATCCGGCCGCTTGCCGTCCTTACCCTTCTCCTTCTTGCGCCGCTGGGCATCGGTGAGCGGCATGCCGGGCGCCATACCGCCCGCCGCATTCGCGCCCAGCTCTCCCCGGGCCCGACCTCGGGCTCCGAGCCCGGAACCGCCTTCGGTGAAGGCCTGCTTCGCCCCGGATCCGCTCCCCGGACGCGCGCCCCCGCCGACAATGCCTCCAGTCCGCCCCGAAAGACCGCCTCCGGGGCGGGCCCCCGCGGCGCGGCCTCCAGTCCCGAAACCGCCTCCGAGCTCCTCTCCCGCGCCGAAAGCCTTTCCACCGCGTCCGGCAGCCTTACCAGGGGCACTCGCCGTGCGGCCGAATACGTCCTTGTTCTGGATCCCGCCGCCCTTGCCAGGGTTGTTTCCCTGCCCTGCCTGCCCGCCCATGATCGGCCCGCCTCCGGTCGGCCCCGGTCCGCCACCATTACCACTCGCCGTGGGGCCGATGGGCGTTCCGGGGTTGGACGTCGGGTTGGCGGGGTTGGTGGACAGCGGACTGGTCCCGGACGTGCCGGAAGGATTGATCGTCGTGCCGTCGATCCCGGTACCGGGGCCGTAGTTCGTGACGGACGGAGGCTTGGGAGCCGCCTGAGCCGTCCCACCCTTGATGCCCGAGTCCGTCCTCGGTGGTGTCGGTGCCGGCTTCGCCGCCGCCGACCTCGGCGCAGGCTGATCAGCGGCCTTCCCTACCCGCGGCGTCGAACCTCCGGTGGCGACCGGCACCGTTCCTGTCCCGGTATAGCCGATTCCGGCCATGACGGCGCTCAGTGCCGGTGCTCCCGCGGAGGCATCGGCTGGAGACGATGGGACGTCGTGAACGTCATCGCGGCGCGGAAGTGGCGGCGGCGGCTTCAGCATCGGCGCCGCGACCCGGTAGTGCATCGCCAGCGTCTGCATGACCGCCGCCGCTTCGGCCTTCTTCTGCTCCGCGACCGCCGTCTTCGTGTCCTCGTCGTCGCCGCCGAAGACGGCGGAGACCGTGTCGCCGACTCCGTCGGTGAACTGCTCCCACCCGCTGGGCTCTTCGGGCATGTCGTGCTTGGCCTGGGCGATGGCTTCGGACAGGTGCTTGAGGGTGTTGGCGGCGTCGTTGGCGTAGGAGGCCGCGTTGTTGATGGTGGCGGCGAGGTTGAGCATGCGCTTGTGGAAGGCGTCGCTGGTGCTGCCTTCCCAGCTGACGGCGGCCTCGGTGCTGGCGCGGGTGAGGGTGGCGCGGATGGCCTTGAGGGTGTCGGCGGCGCGGCGCCAGGGGTCGCTGGCGGCCATCACCTCGCCGGGGTTGAGGGCCTGGGCCATCTTCCGGAGTTCGGCGTGGCTGTAGTCGTTGAACTTGGTGTAGCCCGATCCGCTCATCGGTGGCCGTCTCCGTTCTCCGGGGGCTGTTGGCGTGCGGCGCTCATCGCTCGGACTTCCCGCCGCTGTGCTGGGCCGGGGCGACGGTCTGGGCGTAGGCGGCGGCGCTGGTGGCGGAGGGGCTGGCGACCGACCAGCCGTCGTCGCCGAGCTTCAGCTTGCCCGAGGTGCGGTGTTCCTGCTCCTCGTAGTTGGTGGCGGTGAGTTCGGCCTTCTTCTGGGCGTCGTCGACGGCGTCCTGGAGCTGGTTGAGGACGTCGCGCAGGCCGTCCCGCATGGTCTGGTAGCGGTCGTGCAGCTCGGTGGCCTCGGCGAAGGTGCCGAGGGCGCTCTTGCCCACGGCGCTCTGGCCGTGGGCCGTGGTGCCGTCGGCGTGGTGCTGGAACTCGGCCAGCAGTCCGCGTACCTGGGCGGCGAACGCCCTCAGCTGATCGACCTCGACGCGGTATCCCTGGCCGCCCCCGCCGGTCGATCCGGTCCCCGTCGCCACTTCCGGCGCCTCCCCTGCGTCCGTCGTTCCGCTGCCTGTGAGGCCGCCGTTCGGCGGCTGCCCCGTGTAGCCGTCCCGTTCAACTGTTCTGCGCAGCTTCCGGAGAGACATGTCTAACACATGCTCCGGGCCGGGAGTATGGCGCTTCGGCCGAACCGCCGACGGGCCGGCGAGCCGTCAGTTCGCGGACGTCCCCTTCTGCAGGGCGGCGAGGGCCCGGCGGCAGAGCGAGTCGGCATGGCGGGTGGTCTCGGGCAGCCGGTACCGGTCGGCGAGGGCGAGGGTGGTGTCGACGGCTTCGGTCAGGCCGATGCGGTGGCCGACGGAGACGAAGACGGGTTTGACGCCGGCCCGGGTGCGGACGGCGCGCCCGACCTCCTCGCCGGTGGCGGGGTCGGTGAGCGGGGCCCAGGAGCCTCGGGGGGCGCCGGGTTCGCGGTGGTCGAAGGTGAACGGGGTCTTGGCGACGCCGATGGTGCGCAGGCCGGTGAGCACACCGAGGTGGCTGGCGAGGCCGAGGCGGCGCGGGTGGGCGAGGCCGTAGCCGTCGCAGACGACGGTACCGGGGGCGTGGGTGAGCCGTTCGAGGACGTCCAGGACTGCGGGGAGTTCGCGGAAGGCGAGCAGGCCGGGGACGTAGGGGAAGGCGACGCGGTCGACGGCGGTGGCCTCCTCGACGACGGCGAGGCCGTCGAGGTCGAGGACCACCGCGGCGGCGACGACGAGGTCCCGTTCGTCGTCGTAGGCGACGTCGACACCGGCGATCAGCCGGTCGTCCTGCGCGCCGGAGGGACCGGGGCCGTACGGCTGGACGAGCGGGCGCAGCCGTTCCTGTTCGGCGATCGCCTCGGTCTCGGTGGTGGGCCAGTCGGCGACGGGCACGGCGGTTCCCCCTGAGTGCGTGAACGGTCCGGTCACGATCACCGTACCGAGCGGGGCGCACGACCCCACGGTGAGCCCGTGCGCCCCCCGTGCCCCAGGTCCGGCGGGTTAGGCTGCACTTACCGAACTCCCGTGCCGGGTAGGAACATTCGGTACCGGCACCACCCGCCCGTTTCCCCCGACGTGCGAAGGACCGACGCCATGCCGCGCCCGACCACCGCTCAGATATGCCTCGGCACCTTCACCGTCGTCGCCGCCACCGTGGCACTGCTGGCCGTCTCGGGCGCCACGGGCGTCCTGGCGGTCACGGTGCTGGTCGGGTTCGCGCTCGCGCTCGGCACGCTGGTGACGGTGCTGTCACTGTCCACCACCGCGCAGCGCGGGAAGCCCGCGCCGAAGCCGGCCCCCGCGCCGACTCCCGTACCGGCCCCCACCCCCGCGCCGGAGCCCGCCCCCTCCCCCGCTCCCGCTCCCGCTCCCGCTCCCGCCGGGCACGAGTACGCCCGGCAGCGCTGAGGCGCCACCGGGCGCCACCGGGATCACGGACACTCAGGCTGTGGAGACCACCACGGTCTTCGCGGCCTTGTCGTGGATGCACTGGCTGTACGGCTTGTCGAAGACGCCGAACAGGCCGTCGATCACCCACCAGAAGGCGGCGCAGCAGACCACCGCCGGGAGGATGAAGACGGCGGACCTGGTCCAGGCGGCGGCCGGGGTCGGCGTGCTGCCGTCGATCAGCATGGCGACCCGGATCTTCAAGGCCTTCTTGCCGAGGGTCTGGCCGTCCCGGCTGAGCATCACACCGTCGTAGATCAGGTACAGCCCGCAGGCGAGCCAGAACGCGCCGGCCGAGCCGAAGCGGTCGCCGAGACTGGCGAAGGGCAGCACCACGAGAAGTGCGACCACCTGGACCAGCAGGTAGTCGATCAGCTGGGCGAGGATCCGGCTGGGCCAGCTGCCGAGCGGCGGCATCCCGGGGACGGGCCCGGTACCCGGCGAGCCGTAGCCGGACGGCGGCTTGTCGTACGGCGACTGGCCGTAGGGGCTCTGCCCGTACGGCGACCCGCCGGGGGTACCGCCGTAATTGCCGCCGTACGCGCCGGGGCGGTCGTCGGGGCTGCCGGGCCGGGGGTTTCCGTACGGGTCTGACGGCGCACCTTCCGGCGTGCCGCCGGCCGACTGCGGGGGCTGCTTGTCGGAGGAGGGCTGGCCGCCCCCTTCCGGGTCGGGGCCTGAGGGATTGTAGGTGCTCATGCCCCTGAGTAGAACATCACACATTCTCCGAGCTTCGGATATTTAGTCCGTTTCGCCCGGTGACCTCCGCCGGGCCGGGTCAGGACCGGACGACCCGGGTGCGGGCCGCGCGGTCGTGCCAGCCGCGCCGGGCCGGACGGTCGAACACCGGCCAGACGAGGCCGAGCAGCAGGACCGCCGAGGCGTTCCTGACCAGCCATCGGCAGAGCGAGCGTCCGACGGTCAGCCGGACACGGGCCGCCGAGGGAGCCGCGTCGATGACCCGGATCCGGGCCAGCCGCTTGCCGAAGGTCTGGCCGGTGCGGGCGGTCGGCAGGACCTCGTAGAGCAGGCCGACGAAGGCGAGGATGCCGACCAGGACGGCGAACTTGCCGACCACCACGCCGTCCACCAGCCAGACGTCGACCTGGCGGCGGGTGAGCGAGCTGGCCATCCGGGCCTGGTCGAGCTTGTCCTGCAGGTGGGTCCTGACCGAGTTGCCGAGCGGGACGGCGGCGGCGGTGGCGACCACGGCCAGGACGGCGGTGTCCACCAGCCGGGCGGCCAGCCGGCGCCCGAGCCCGGCCGGCACCGGCGGGGCCGGGCGGCGACGGGTGGCCGGGCGCGGCCCGGGCACCGGACGCGCCGCACGGGTGGCGGGGGCCGCGGCACGAGCGGGCGCCGCGGCACGAGCGGGCGCCGGCGCCACCTCCACCGCCGGCCCAGGGGCCGACTCCGGCGCCCCGTCCGCCGCCGACCCGGGAGCCGACTCCTGCTCCGGCTCCGGCCCCGCAACCGGCCCCGCCACCGGAACGGGCATCGGAACGGGCATCGGAACGGGCATCGGCACGGTGACCCGCACGGCCGCCGCCACCGGCGCGGGATCCACCGCGGCCTCGGCCGCCACGGCCGGCCCGGCCACCGAAGCGCCTACCTCACCCCTGGACGCCTCCGCCCCGAACGCCTCCGCCCCGAACGCCTCCGTCCGAACCGCCTCGACCCTGGACGCCTCCACCCTGGAGGGTTCAACCCTGGACGCCTCCGCCCACTGCTCCGCCCCGGGCAGCACGCCCCAGGAGACCCACCGCGGCGCGCCGCCGGTCTCCATCAGCCCCCGCTGCGCCTGCGGGTCGACCTGCCAGCCGGCCTGCGCCTCGTCTGCCGGCCCGACCTCGCGCACCGTCTCGCGCACCGCCTCCCAACCCGCCGCGCCCGCCGCGCCCGCCGCGTCGTCCGCACCCTCCGGCCGGAACACCGTCCCGCCGGCGGCCAACTGCGGCCCGAAGGTGAACGACGCGCCGCCCGCCGTCTGGTCCAGGTACACCGGTCCGGTCTCCCCGGACGAGGCCTCCGCCACGTCCGCCGCCTTGTCGGACGCCCGCTCCGGCACTCGCTCCGGCACCCGCTCCGGCGCCCGCTCCACGACAGCCGCGGCACCCCCGGGGGCGTGCGACGCCACCCCTTCCTCCGCCTCCTCCGTTCCGGCCGGCCCCGCCGGCGGCGGCACGTACCGTGCTCCGACCCCCGCGCCGGCGGCACCGCCCGCCGCCCCGCTGCGGCGGGCCACGAACCGGGGCGGCTGAAGCACCTCGCCCTCCGCCGGTGAGGGGCGGCTGGTCCCGGGCACCCAGGCCGTGCCGCCCCAGTAGCGGACGAAGCCGGGGATGGAGGGGTCGGGGTAGTAGCCCGGTGCGGGATCGACGGCCGTGTCCGCGCCGCCGGCGAAGGGCTGGTCCGTCATGGGGGTCTTCTTTCCTCGCAGGGCCGTGCGGCGCGCCCGGCGAGCGGTTCACGACGGCGGCTCGGGCGGCACGGGTGGCTTCGCCGTCGGCGCGCGCGAGGGTACCGCCGGATGGGCGGACAGTCGCCGGGCAGTCACAAAGGGTAGTACCTCGGAAGCCCGGAGGTTGGAACTTGGCCAATCACCGGACAGCCCCGACCCGGCCGGGGTAGGGACGAGGGCGCACCGCGGTGGTCCCGTGCCCGTTCCCCCGGCGCCCCACCGCTCTGCGCCGCGGTCCGCGGACTCCCCCGAAGAAATCCCGGAAACGTGTGTAAGAGCGCGCCCGGCCCGCGCTCTCCAAAGTCACAGGGCCCGGAACCGGGCACGAACCGCAGGCAGAGAGGAAGCGATCATGGAACGCCCGACGAGCGTGGTGGAGCACGAGCTGGAGCTCAACCTGGTGCTCTCCCCCGAGCACAGCGTCCCCGTCCCGGCCCGGCTGTCGTACGGCAGCCACGACCCGTACGCGGTGCACATCACCTTCCACCTGGACACCGGCTCGCCGGTCACCTGGGTGTTCGCCCGCGAGCTGCTGGTGGAGGGCACGTTCCGCCCGTGCGGGCAGGGGGACGTGCGGATCTGGCCGACCCGGTCGGGGCGGCGCAGCGTGCTCTGCATGGCGCTGAGTTCGCCGGCCGGGGACGCGCTGCTGGAGGCGCCGCTGCCGGCGGTGGCCGCCTGGCTGGAGCGTGCTCACCGGCTGGTGCCGCCGGGCAGCGAGATGGCCGCCCTGGACATGGACGGTTCGCTCGCCGAGCTGCTCGCGTGAGTGCGCGCGACCTGGTCGCGCGGCACGGCTCCACCGGCCCGGCGCATCCCACCGGCCCACGAAAGCCCGGCACACCCCAGGACCCCACCGGCCCACGACGGCCCGGCACACCCCGGGACCCCACCGGCCCACGACGGCCCGGCACACCCCAGGACCCCACCGGCCCACGAAAGCCCGGCACACCCCAGGACCCCACCGGCCCCGACGACTCAGCGGGCCGCGGGGGCCTGCTGATGGTCGCGCGCGGGACCCGGACGGCCGCCGCCCGCCCGCTGCCCGGGCAGCAGGGCCAGCGGCGCGCCGGCGGCCCGTCGGCGCGCCCATATCCGTAGCGCGGCGGCGAGCAGGAAGCAGATCCCGACCAGGGGGTAGATGGAGGTCGGGATCTGGCGGAGCGGCGAGAGGTGCAGGACGAGGTCGCCCAGCGGCTTCGCGGCCCACATCGCGAAGGAGAGGAACGCGACCAGCGTCGCCCCGAAGGCGGCGCGCCAGCGCACCTTGCGGACGGCGGCCGGACGGGCCCGCTCGACCGAGGCCTCGCAGGCGAGCAGGACGAGCAGGGGCACGCACCAGACCCAGTGGTGGGTCCAGCTGATCGGCGAGATCAGCACCGCGGTGACGGCGGCGCAGCAGACGCCCCACGCCTCGGCGCGCGGAAGCCAGCGCGAGCTCCTGGCCGCCCAGGCGGCGATGGCGAGGCCGGCCAGTGCGGCCAGGCCGGCGCCCAGGGTGGCGACGGTCCCGGGGTCGCTGGTGTGCAGCAGCCGGGCGAAGGCGCCGCGGAGCGACTGGTTGTCGACGATGTGGGTCTTGCCGACCCGCGAGGAGTCGTAGAGGTACTTGGTCCAGAAGCCCCAGGTGGCGTCGGGCAGCACCAGCGCTCCGACGAGGAACGTGCCGAGGAAGGTGAAGCCGGCCACGAAGGCGGCCCGGATCCGGCCGGTGAGCAGCAGGTAGACGGCGAACAGTCCGGGGGTGAGCTTGATGCCGGCGGCGATGCCGATCGCGACGCCCTTGCTGCGGCGGCCGTCCGGGCGGGTGAGGTCCCAGAGGATGAGGCACGCCAGGGCGAGGTTGATCTGGCCGTAGCGCAGTGTGGTGAAGACGGGTTCGAGCCAGACCCCGGCACCGGTGACCAGGATCACGCCGAGGGCGCGCAGTTCGCGGCGCGGCCAGCCGACGAGCTTGAAGGAGAGATGGGTGAGGAGCGCGAGCAGCCCGAGGTTGCCGAGCGTGATCACGATCCGGAGGACCGGGACGGGGAACCAGGTCGTCGGCACGAACAGCATCGCGGCGAACGGCGGGTAGGTGGCGGGCAGGTTCCACTCGGTGACCCGCAGGGCGTAGAGGTCGCGGCCGTCGGCCACGGCGGCGCCCTCGGCCCGGTAGACGATCATGTCGACCATCGAGGTGTGGACGAAGTGCCGGACCACGGCGTAGACCACCAGGGACAGCAGCGCCACGGCCGAGACGGCCAGCAGCGGCCGGCGCGGTGCCTCGCGCAGCGCCCGTACGGGTGCGCCGAGGGCGGCCGCGAGGCGGTCCGACAGGGGGGCGGGCGCCGGGTCGGGTGCGGTCTGCACCGTGCTGCGCTCGTCTTGCACCGCTGTCACTGTTCGCTCCGTCCACCGTTCGACCAACCAGCGACGATACCGGATGCCCGCCGGGCCGGCCCGGCCAGAGGCGGTGACGGAGAGTGAGCAACAGGCCCGGCCGGGCCGGCGGCGGTTGGGGGGGGGGCGGGGCGGCCGGGGGCGGGG
>NZ_JBHJUK010000075.1:0-41720 GCF_042266225.1 Kitasatospora sp. NPDC056181 | reverse complement strand
CCGCCGCGGCCCGGCCCCCGGGCGCGGTTGCGCCCGGGGGCCGTGCCGTCGGCGGCGGAGGCGGCCGCGGACTGTCGTCGGGGGGGGTGCGGGCGCGCCCGCAGCCGGTGCCCCGCCCGTGGTGCCGGGGCGGGCCGGGACTCAGCCCTCGTCGTCCAGCCGGAAGCCGATCTTCAGGCCGACCTGGTAGTGCTTGATCCGGCCGTCCTCGAGGTGGCCCCGGACCTGCGTCACCTCGAACCAGTCCAGGTTCCGCAGGGTCCGGGACGCCCGCTCGACACCGTTGCGGATGGCGGCGTCGACGGACTCGGTCGAAGACCCGACGATCTCGGTCACCCGGTAGACGTGTTCACTCATGACGGACTCCCTCAGCTGTACGACGGCCCCCGGTCCACCGTGCACCGCCTCCGGTCGCTCCGCACCCCGGCGACGGCAGCCGTAGGACGTGTCCGGGGCGCCCCCGGACGCCTCAGAACGCCGCCCGGACCTCACCCACCGGCACGCCGCCGCCGAACAGCGGGGCGGTGCCGATCCGCTCGACGGTGTCGTCCTGCGTCACGACCCCGAGCCGGCGCAGCCCGGCCGCCAGGACCGGCCCGCGGGCCCGCTCGGCGCCGTCGTCGATCTTGAAGGCGAGCGCCCGGCCGTCCGGCAGCGCCACCACCTGCACCGCCTCGGCGCCCATCTTGGACAGCGCCCCCGGCACCGCCCGCATCAGCCAGGTGTCGGCCCGGCGGGTGCCGGCCACGTACTCGGGGTGGGCGCGCATCGCGTCGGCCACCCGGCGCTGCGGGGTGCCCTCCGCGGCGAGCAGCAGCGCGCGGTAGCCGCGGGCCAGGCCGGTCAGGCTGACGGCCAGCAGCGGCGCGCCGCAGCCGTCCACCCCGGCGTGGGCGACCGGCTCGCCGGTGGCCTCCGTGAAGGCCTCCCGGGCGAGCTGCTGGACCGGGTGCGCCGGGTCGAGGTAGCTCCCCGTCGGCCAGCCGTTGGCGACGCAGGCGGCCAGCCAGCCGGCGTGCTTGCCGGAGCAGTCCATCAGGATCGGCGCGCGCCCGCCGCCGGACTTCAGGTGCAGTTCGGCCTCGGCCTCGTCCAGCGGGAGGTCCGCCGGGGTCTGCAGGGCGGACTCGTCCAGCCCGGCAGCGGCCAGGATCCGCCTCACACCGTCACGGTGAAACGATTCTGCAGAGTGGCTGGACGCCGCCAGCGCCAGCAGCTCGCCCTCCAGCTCCAGGCCCGCCCGCAGCGTGGCCACCGCCTGGAACGGCTTGGCGCACGACCGCGGGAAGACCGGGGCGTCGGGGGCGCCCAGGGCGAACTCGACCGAGCCGTCGGCGGCGAGCAGCACCAGCGAACCGTGGTGCCGGCCCTCGGTGAAGCCCGAACGTATGACCTCGGCGAGGACGGGCAGGGCGGCGGGGTGGGACATGACGGGAGCCTTCCGGGGCGAGGGTGGGCCGGGGGCGAGCCGGGCCCTGCCCGCCCCCGGACGTGCTCACCCGGTCAGAGTGGGCCGCCTGCGAGCAGGTCCTCGACCCGTGCTTCCCCATCACGGTACCTGCGGGTGATTTCGGCACTGCAGCCGTCCGCCGTCCGCAGCAGCCGCTGCCGCCGTCCGGACACCTCGCGCTCGTGCGCCCGCAAGCGGTCCAGCGCGGCCAGCAGCTCCGACTCCGGATGGGCGGCCAGGTCGGCCAGCTGGACGTCGCCCATCAGCTCGTCCGCCTCCAGCTGGGACTGGTGACCGCGCGGCGGCCCCAGCGTGACGTGCCGGGCCGAGCGCCGCACCGTCGACGGCGCGTCGGTGAGGATGGCCGGCAGCCGGTCCAGCAGGGCGCCGCCCGCCGTGGCCTCGCCCCCCGCCGCCGCCAGGACGGCGGAGCCCGGCCGGCGGTCCAGCTCGGCCCGGAGGATGTCCATCCGCCCGTGCAGCAGCCGCCGGAGGTAGGAGAGGTCGGCCTCCTGCTCCAGGGTCTCCCTGCGCAGGGTCCGCAGCTGGTCCAGGCCCAGCCCTTCCAGGTCGGGCTCCTCCGTCCCGCCGTCCGTCCCGCCCTCCGCCGGGCAGGCCCGGGCCCCCGCCGGTTCCGCGCCCCCGGGTGCCCGCCCCGACCGGTCCTGCGCCGCACTGCTCGCGTCCATCAACCAACCACCTGCCGTCGTCCGATCCCGCCCGCTCGCGGCACCCCGTCGCCTGCCGCTGGTCCGGCCCGTCCCCCGGGCGGGCCGTCGCGCGCACCCGCCGCGCACACCCGTCCGTTGGCACGCCGGGGCGCCCCCGAAGGTTCCCGCCCCCGGGTGGCACCACCCGCCGGGGCGACACCACCAGAACGCCTGACCCATCGACTCGACCGCCCGGCCGAACCCGAACCGGGCCCGGCGCGGCGGACCTCTGGCGCCCCGGACCCCTCGTACGGTCCCCCAGCGTGCCACCCCGCCCACCGCCGGTGCACCGCCCGTGCACCCGAACGGCCCCCTGGCGAACGGGGGTGGCTCATACGACCGGGGCTTTCCGCAGGAACAACGGCGCTCGGCCACGCGCAGTTGCGCACCACCCGGCGCGCGCGGCAGTCGTACGCGCCCCCGGTCAGGAGCCACCCGGGCCGGTCGGGAGCCCGCCCCGGCGCCTCTCCGCGGACCTCCCGGGGGCCCGCGGGAGGTCCCGCCCGCTCCGGCACAATGGCCGCATGCGAGCAGTGGTGCAGCGAGTGACCGAGGCCCGGGTGACCGTGGCCGGAGAGACCGTCGGCGCGATCGAGGGGCCCGGACTCTGCGTCCTGGTCGGCGTCACGCACGACGACACCCCCGCCAAGGCCGCCCAGCTGGCCCGCAAACTCTGGACCCTGCGGCTGCTGGAGGCGGACGAGAACGGCGTCGAGCAGTCCTGCTCCGACCAGGCCGCCCCGCTGCTGGTGGTCAGCCAGTTCACCCTCTACGGCGACGCCCGCAAGGGCCGCCGCCCCACCTGGAACGCCGCCGCCCCCGGCCCGGTCGCCGAACCGCTGGTGGACGAGGTGGTCGCCCGGCTGCGCGAGCTCGGCGCCAAGGTGGAGACCGGCCGGTTCGGGGCGGACATGCAGGTGGCGCTGGTGAACGACGGCCCGTTCACCGTCCTGGTCGAGGTCTGACCCAGGTCGGGGGCTGACCTGCTGCGGGGTCTGGCCTACTGAGGGTCTGGCCTACTGCGGGGTGGCCTGCCGCAGGGTCCGACCCACGCCGGGGTCCGGCCTACTGCGGGACGATCACGTCCTGCGTCCCCGGGACCGTCCCGGCCAGCAGCACCGCGTCCACCGGGACGTTCCGCTTGACCACGGCCAGCGCGATCGGCCCCAGCTCGTGGTGGCGCGCCGAGGACGTGACGACGCCCAGCGCCCGGCCGTCCGGGTCCGAGGCCAGCCGCACCTCCGTCCCGTGCGGGGGAAGCACCTCCTCGGTGCCGTCCAGGTGCAGGAAGACCAGGCGGCGCGGCGGCCGGCCCAGGTTGTGCACCCGGGCGACCGTCTCCTGCCCGCGGTAGCAGCCCTTCTGCAGGTGGACGGCGGTCGACAGCCAGTCCACCTCGTGCGGGATGGTCCGGTGGTCGGTCTCGAAACCGAGCCGGGGCCGGTGAGCCTCGATCCGCAGCGCCTCGTACGCCCAGACCCCGGCCGCCGGGCCGTAGCCCGCGGTCAGCGTCGCCAGCTCGGCCCGCGGCAGGAAGAGGTCCCGCCCGTAGGGCAGCTCACGCACCGCCGCCGCGCCCTCCGCCGAGGCGGTGGAACCGGCGGGCAGGTGCACCACCGCGTAGTCGGCGGTCGCGTCGGCGACCTCCACCCGGTAGAAGAACTTCATGCTCTCCAGGTAGCCGATCAGCGCCGGCGCGGTACCCGGCTCGACGTGCGCCCAGGTGGTGGTGCCGTCGTCGACCAGGTAGAGCGCGTGCTCGACGTGACCGTTCGGGGAGAGCACCAGCGCCTCGGTGGCCTGCTGCGGCGGCAGCGCGCTGACGTGCTGGGTGAGCAGCAGGTGCAGCCAGGACAGCCGGTCGTCGCCGGTGACGGTGAGCACGCCGCGGTGCGAGAGGTCGACGAAGCCGGTGCCCTGCGCGAGGTTGCGTTGCTCGCGGAAGATGTCACCGTAGTGGGCGGCCACGCCCTCGTCGGTTCCCTCGGCGGGGACGGCACCGGGCAGCGCAAGCAGCGGGCTCTTCATACCGGCCAGCTTACGACTGGCCCCCGGCACGCTTGGCGGTGCAGTCGGCACAGCGGCCGAAGATGGCGAAGTGCTTGAGGTCGGTGTCGAAGCCGTGCTGTTCGCGCAGGCTCTCGATCAGCGGCCGGGCGATCTCCGTCCCGGTCTCGGTGACCTGGTCGCAGTCCCGGCAGACCAGGTGCAGGTGGTGGTGACGGCCGGCCAGGTGGTACGTCGGGGCGCCGTGGCCGAGGTGCGCGTGGGAGACCAGGCCCAGCTCCTCCAGCAGCTCCAGGGTCCGGTAGACGGTGGAGATGTTGATGCCGCTGGCGGTCTGCCGGACGTGGCAGAGGATGTCGTCCGGGGTCGCGTGGTCGAGGGCGTCGACCGCCTCCAGCACGAGCTGGCGCTGGGGCGTCAGCCGGTAGCCGCGCTCGCGCAGGTCGGCCTTCCAGTCTCCGGAGAGCTGCCAGTCGGTGGTGCCGGTGTCCGCCACGGTGCTGTCCCTGCCAAGTCGGGGGTCCTGAGGCAAGTGTAGGGACCGGCCGGTGGCCGGTCCCTACCTCATGTGCGTGAGCCTTGCCCGGCGGGCTGCACCCGGCGGACGGCCGTGCTCAGCGGGCCGTGTTCAGCGGGCCCTGCTCAGCGGGCCCTGCTCAGCGGAAGAACGCGATGCCGTCGTCCGGCAGGTCGTTGATGTCCTTGATCAGCTGCGCCGGGCTCAGCACCTTCTTCAGCTGCGCCGACATGTACGGGCGCAGCGGCACCTCGGGCGCGGCCTTCTCGCCGACCCAGAGCAGCTCGTCGTTGACGAAGCCGTACAGGCGCTTGCCGCCGGAGTACGGCGCCGAGCCCTCGATCCGGGCCACCGCGTCGGTGGACACGTCGATCTGCGGCTTGCCGTCGGCCAGCTCGCCGTACCAGATCTCGACGGTGCCGTCGTCACGGACGGAGGAGATCTCGATGCCCCGGACACCGCTGGTGCCGTCGTGGTTGCTGGTGATGCGCCAGAACGAGTGCTCGTTCTCCAGCGGGCGGACCTTCTCGCCCTCGTTGTTCAGCACCCAGGTGCGGGAGCGGAACTCGAGGAAGGGCCGGCCGTCGTGCCGGAAGACGACCTCCTGGCCGAAGTTGCACTTCTCCGTGCCGGGGCCCCCTTCACCCGGCAGAGGGGCGTAAACGCCCGCGCCTTCCCAGGTACCGAGGAGGAAGGCGAGCGGAACGACGTCCTTGTGGAGGTCAGAGGGGATCTCGATCATGTTCCTGGTCACTGTCGTCGGTGTGGGTCTGCTTCAACCGTACGGCAGCGGATCAGCGCTGGCCCTGGTACAGCTTCATCACCGAGAAGATGGCGAACCAGGTGATCAGCACGGCCATGAGGGCCAGCAGACCGTCGAAGAAGATTTCCAGACCGGACACGGGGGGCTCCCAGGGCGGCGACAGTGTGGGTGGATTTTGCTGCGCTCACTCTATCCGCCGGGTGTCGACGGGTCTCGGTGAGCCCCACCACGTCGGCGATCTAGGGTGTCGGCATGTCGTCGAACGCATCGCAGAGCGCGAAGAAGCTCGTCATCAAGGTCACCGCCGGGGCGGACGCGCCGGAGCGCTGTTCGCAGGCCTTCACGGTGGCGGCGGTCGCCGTCGCCAGCGGGATCGAGGTCTCGCTCTGGCTGACCGGGGAGTCGTCCTGGTTCGCGCTGCCCGGGCGCGCCGCCGAGTTCGAGCTGCCGCACGCGGCGCCGCTGCCGGACCTCCTGGAGTCGGTCCTGGCGGCCGGGACCGTCACCCTCTGCACCCAGTGCGCGGCGCGGCGCGGGATCGAGCAGAAGGACACCGTCGAGGGTGTCCGCATCGCGGGCGCCCAGGTCTTCGTCAGCGAGATCACGGCCGACGGCGTCCAGGCACTCGTCTACTGACGCCCCCACGGGTCGGGGCCGTTCCGGTCGGGTCGGTCCTGCCCGGGTCGGTCCCGGTCGGGTCGGTCCCGGTCATGGCCGGGGTCGTCCCACTTCGGGTCGTCCCAGCGCGGGTCGTTCCACCAGTCGTCCTCCGGGTCCCGCTTGTTGGCGAAGACCGCGGCGGCCGGCGGGATGACCATCGCGACCAGGCACATGCCGATCGCGGCCGGGACGGACCAGAACCGGACCGCGCCCCAGGCCAGCACGAACAGCCCGAGGCAGACGGCCATCATGGCGAAGTAGTAGCGGTGGCGCCGGCGTGCCTGCACGGTTCCACGGTATGCCCGAGGGCCCCTGCTCGGCAGGGGCCCTCGGTGACCCGCCCGTCGCACTCGCGGGGGGGTGGAATCAGACCGCGATCGCGACCTCGGTCAGGTTGCCCTGGGAGGCGACCACCTGGCGGTCCACGGTCTGGCCCGGGACCAGCGCACGCAGCGTCCACTTGCCCGGGCGGGCGAAGAACCGGAACTGGCCGGTCGCCGAGGTGGGCACCTCGGCCGTGAACTCGCCGCCCTCGTCGAGCAGCCGGACGTAGCCGTTGACCGGCTCGCCGTCTCGGGTCACGGAACCCTGGATGATCGTCTCGTTCGCCACGTCAACTCCTGCCAGGTCCGGGCCGCCGGCCTTCGCACCGCACATGTCTTGTCTTCCCTTCTGACTTACGGTTTCGAGCCGGTGGCTCAGTTGCCGAGCTCGATCGGCACGCCGACGAGGCTGCCGTACTCGGTCCACGAACCGTCGTAGTTCTTCACGTTCTCCTGGCCGAGCAGCTCGTGCAGCACGAACCAGGTGAGCGCGGAGCGCTCGCCGATGCGGCAGTAGGCGATGGTGTCCTTCGCCAGGTCGATGCCCTCGGCCTCGTACAGCGCCTTGAGCTCGTCGTCGCTCTTGAAGGTGCCGTCGTCGTTGGCGTTCTTGGCCCACGGGATGTTGCGGGCGCTCGGCACGTGGCCGGGGCGCTGCGACTGCTCCTGCGGGAGGTGGGCCGGGGCGAGCAGCTTGCCGGAGAACTCGTCGGGCGAGCGCACGTCGACCAGGTTCAGGGTGCCGATGGCGGCGACCACGTCGTCGCGGAAGGCGCGGATCGAGGAGTCGACGGCCTGCGCCTTGTACTCGGTCGCGGCGCGGGCCGGCACCTCGGAGACCAGGTCGCGGGAGTCCAGCTCCCACTTCTTGCGGCCGCCGTCCAGCAGGCGGACGTCACCGTGGCCGTACAGCTTGAAGTACCAGTAGGCGTACGAGGCGAACCAGTTGTTGTTGCCGCCGTAGAGGACGACGGTGTCGTCGTTGGCGATGCCCTTGGCGCTGAGCAGCGCCTCGAACCCGGCCTGGTCGATGAAGTCGCGGCGGACCGGGTCCTGGAGGTCGCTCTTCCAGTCGATCCGGATGGCGTTGCGGATGTGGTTCTTCTCGTACGCGGTGGTGTCCTCGTCGACCTCGACGATGGCAACCTTCGGGTCGTCCAGGTGGGCCTGGACCCAGTCGGCGTCGACCAGGACGTCGCTGCGGCTCATGGTGGTGTTCTCCATCCGGGGGCGGTTTGCGGAAGGTGCTGCTGGAGGGGTCCCCCGGCCGGAGGCTGGGGAGTGTGCTGCGGGTCGCCCGGCGGTGGCCGGTCCGAACTCTCGTCCGAATACTGGGACGGGAGGGGGCGTGCGGTGCGGCCGGGCGGTGATCTGCGATGGGCAGCGGCGACGGCGGCCCCGAAATCCGGGCCAGTCACCTGGGGAATCGGCGGCGGGCTTCAACGGCCCTGCCAGTACGCCGAGTTAGCGCATTCGACACAGACAGGCGGCCACGCGGCACAGGTCTACCGCCCGCCGCTTCGTGAGGTCCGTCTGTCGCTTCATGCCGACGATGCTAGGGACACCGGGCGCCCGCTGTCATCAGCGTATCGAATGCTGAGACCAGATGAATCGAATACTGAGATTTGACGATTCCATGGGCGGCGGGAACCGGCCAACGGCCGTTCGGAGGTCCGCACAGGGGCGGGAACGACACCGCTCCGCGGCCGGCGCTGGACAGCGCGTCTCGCGGAGCGGAATGGTCGGTGGGTGGTGCCGCGGACAGCCGCGGACCGCCGCGGTCAGCCGATGACCTTGACGTCCTTGCCGTCGAAGGTCAGCTGGAGGCCCTCCTCCTGCGGGGACACCGAGGCCAGCCTGAGCCCGGCGGGCAGGGCGGTGAGGGTGAAGCTCACCGGCTCGACCTGCTGGTTGGCCAGTCCGGCCAGCATTCCGGCCATGCTGCTGAGCTTGAAACCGTCCGCGGTGACGGTGTTGCCCTCGCTGTGCACCGAGCCCTCGCCGATCGGGAGCGGCCCCAGCGCGGCCTTGATCTTCCCCGGGCCGCCGTAGGAGAGGCTCAGCCGCGAGCCCGAACCCAGCCCGAGCTTGCCCGCGCTCGGCACCAGCTGGGACGCCGGGGGCAGCAGCAGGGCGAGGTCCGCGTACGAGATCAGGCCGGTGCCGCTGCCGCTGTCCACGACGGCGCTGGTCATGCTGTCGCTCACCGCGACCCCGGCCAGCCTGGCCTTGAAGGAGTGCAACGCGACCTGGTGGGTGCCGTCGCCCACGGTCAGCCCGTCCGCCGAGATCTTGACGTCGTCCAGCTTCATCGACAGCACCTGGGTGAGGAACGGGAATCCCTCGATCGACACGTCGGGGCGCTGGCTCATCCGGCCGCTCTTCACCATCTGGTCGGCGGCCTCGTCCTCGGCCACCCCGACGGCGATCCGGTCGGCCCCCACCAGCAGGCCGCCGAGCACCGCCAGTCCGATCGTCGCTTTCAGCCAACCGCGCATCGCTCTCCCCCGTCGTCGCCCGTCGCCGTCGTCCTGCTGATCGTCGTTCCGGCCCCGCACATCCTCGTGCCGGGCCGCTCCCGGCACGACCGTACGACGTCCCGCCCCGGAGCATGGTTCCGGGGCGGGACGTCGCGGAGGCGGGCGCCGGGCTTCAGCCGGCCAGCAGGCGGGTGGCGATCCAGACCAGCGGCGAGGCCACCGCCAGCGGCAGCGCCACGCCCGCCGTCATGTGCACGAAGCGGGACGGGAAGTCGTACCCGGCCACCCGGCGGCCGACCAGCGCGCCGAGGCCGGCCAGGGCCCCCAACGCCAGGGGCGCGCCCACGACCAGGCCGAACACCACGGCCGCGAGCAGGCCGAGCACCGGCCCCACCGGCACCGGACCCAGCTGCTTGGGGCCGGGCAGCGGCGCGGCCGCCAGCACCGTGGCCAGCGCGACGGCGCCGGCCGCCGCCGGCACCCAGTCGGCCAGCAGCAGCATGGTGCAGAGCACCGTCACCACGGTGGCCGAACCGAGCACGGTCAGCGCGTAGAACCGCTCCTTCGGGTCCGCGGGCCGGAACGTCTGCAGCACCAGGACCAGCAGGAAGAACCCGCCGAGGGTGCCGACCACGGCCGCCGCACCGCCGTGCGAGTCGGCCAGCAGCACGGCCACGTCGGCCGTGAGACCGGCCAGCGCGGCCAGCGCGATGCCCTGACGGGCCGGCCACATGCCGTTGAGGCGGAACCAGCCGGCCGCCGTCAGCGCCTGGAGCGCCGCGACGACCAGGGCCAGCGCGAACTGCCCGAGCGCCGCGCCGCCGGCCAGCAGGGCGGCGACGGCGGCGGTGATCAGGGCCGGCTGGAAGCCCGGGTCGATGATCGGCGAGCCGGTCCGGGGCGTCCGCGCGGGGGCGGTGGGCGCGGCAGGGCCGGTGGGCGCGGCAGCCGGGGCGGGCTGCGCGGGGACGCCGGCGTACGGCGCGCCGTGGTGCGGAGCGCCGTGGTGCGGAGCGCCGTGGGCGGCGGGGGCGACCGGGGCGACCGGGGCGACCGGGCGCTTGAGCGTCATGGTCGGCTGGTCGAGGGCCGGTGCAGGGGCCTGGGCGGGAGCCGGGGGCTGAGCGAAGGCCGGGGCGGGGGCCTGGGCCCGGGCGGGGGCCTTGGGCGGCGCCGCACCCCCCACCACCACCGGTGGGAGCAGCGTCGTGGCCGCGGCGTCGTCCATCGGCGGGACGGGCGGGAGCAGGGTCGTCGCGGCGGCGTCCATCGGCGGGACGGGCGGCAGCAGCGCGGTCGCGGCGGCGTCCACGGGCGGCTGTCCGTACGGCGGCCGGCCGTGCTGCTGGTCCTGTCCGTACGGCGGCTGCTGCCCGTACGGCGGCTGCGCGTATTGCGGCTCCTGCCCGTACTGCGGCTGCTGTCCGTACGTCTCCTGCCCCGGCGCGTGGCCCTGGCCGGGGGCGTACGGCTGAGCCGCGTGCCCCTGCTGCGCATACGGCTCCGGCGCGTACGCCTGCTGCGGGGCGTACGCCTGCTGCTGCCCGTACGGGTGCTGCGGGTGCTGCGGGTGCTGGGGCTGCTGCGGGTGCTGGGGCTGCTGCGGGTGCTGCTGGGGCTGTGCCTGCGGCGGCTGCTGCTGCCAGCCGTCCGGGCCGCCGTTCACCTGGTTCGGATCCGTCACGCCGCTCACCCTCCCGCGAACGGCGGGAGCACCTCGACCGTGCCGCCCTCGGTGAGGGCCACGGTCGTGTGGTCGCGCCCGCCGACCGGCGAGCCGTCCACCAGGTAGGAGCAGTGCCCGAGCAGCCGGACGAGCTTCGGCCGGTCGGCGTGCCGCTGCCTGGCCCCGGCCAGCGCCTCCGCCAGGGTCGCCGCCTCGTACGGCTCCTCGGCCAGCCCGGCCTCCGACTTCGCCGCCGCCCAGTAGCGGATCGTCCCGCTCACCGGGGCGGCGCCCGCCGGCTCCGTGGTCGCACCCATGGCAACCCCTTCTCGTCGTCCTCGCCCCGGCCCGGATACCCCGGTCGGGTCGCCACCGGAGCGGCCGGCTTCCACCCGAAAGGTGTACGCGTACGGTGCCGCCGATGTGCGTCCCATGATGGCGTGTCCGCCGCCGCGACCGGCAACCGCCCTGGCCCGGCGGGTCCCGGCGGGCCGCCGAAGCTGTGGCCAGGCTCACCCCCGGCAGGCCCGTCATCGGCGAACCGCAGCTTTCGGGCCCTCCCGGGGCGGGGGCCGGTCGGCTATCCTCGACCCCTGAGGGATCCGGGCAGAGTCGCCCCCGGATCCTTTTGTGCTTTCAGGACGCCAGTACGGACGTTCTTGCGATTCGTCGGTCCACCCCCGGCGCGTCGCGGGAACCGCCCCGCCATTTCACGGCACAACGACGTGCCGGGGAGCGGCCGGGGCGTACGGACACCCGGCGCCGGGCCGCCGCCCGGCACGGGACAGACCGGAAGGTTCGCGGGATGAGCAGGGCAGAAACGGTGCCTCGGGGGTTGCGGGACCCCTGGCGCGCGAGCCGTTCGGTCGTGCACGCCGGCGAGTCCTCCGGTGGCAACCCGGTGTCCTCGTGCTCCCCCACCCTCCCGTCGCCCGCCGCCGCCCCTCCCGGGACGCGCTGCTCGCGACACCACCCAGATCGAGCGCCAACCGGCTGTGGCGGCAGCCGTCACGCGACCGCGACGACCCGGAAAGGGGACTACCGGGTATGAGTTCTCTCCTCCTCCTCACCAACGCGTTGCAGCCCTCAGCGGAGGTGCTGCCCGCTCTCGGCCTGCTGCTGCACAACGTCCGGGTGGCACCGGCCGAGGGCTCGGCCCTGGTCGACACCCCCAGCGCCGACGTCATCCTGGTCGACGGCCGGCGCGACCTGCCGCAGATCCGCAGCCTCTGCCAGTTGCTGCGCTCCACCGGCATCGGCTGTCCGCTGATCCTGGTGGTCACCGAGGGCGGCCTGGCCGCCGTCACCGCCGAGTGGGGCATCGACGACGTCCTGCTGGACACCGCCGGCCCCGCCGAGGTCGAGGCCCGGCTGCGGCTCGCCCTCGGACGGCTCCAGGTGGTCACCGACGACAGCCCGATGGAGATCCGCAGCGGCGACCTCTCGGTCGACGAGGCCACCTACTCCGCCAAGCTCAAGGGCCGGGTGCTCGACCTCACCTTCAAGGAGTTCGAGCTGCTCAAGTACCTCGCGCAGCACCCCGGCCGGGTCTTCACCCGGGCGCAGCTGCTCCAGGAGGTCTGGGGCTACGACTACTTCGGCGGCACCCGGACGGTCGACGTCCACGTCCGCCGGCTGCGGGCCAAGCTCGGCGTCGAGCACGAGCAGCTGATCGGCACCGTGCGCAACGTCGGCTACCGCTTCGTCGTCCCCGAGAAGCCGGACAAGGGCGAGCGGCCGGACCTCGCCCAGCGCACCTCGGCCCCGCTGGAGGCCTGAACCGAGGCTTGAGTCGAGGCTTGAGTCGAGGCTTGAGCCGAGGTCTGACCGGAGGCCGGGCGGCATCCCCGCCCGGCCCGTCCGGATTCGCCCCGGACTGTCCTGCGGACATCGTCCGGTAGCCGGGCTCACACTGCCCGAGCGGACGCCACACGCGTAGAATCCCCCCGTGGCCAAAGTGACGCGCGACGATGTAGCCCGACTGGCTGGGACCTCGACCGCGGTCGTCAGCTACGTCATCAACAACGGGCCGCGCCCGGTCGCGCCCGCCACCAAGGAGAAGGTGCTCGCGGCGATCGAGCAGCTCGGCTACCGGCCGAACAGCGTCGCCCAGGCGATGGCCTCCCGCCGCACCAACCTGATCGGCATGGTCGTCCCCGACGCCCGCCAGCCGTTCTTCGCCGAGATGGCGCACGCCGTGGAACGCGCCGCGTCCGAGCGGGGCAAGCTCGTGCTGATCGGCAACTCCGACTACGTGGACGACCGCGAGGTCCACTACGTCCGCGCCTTCCTCGGCATGCGGGTCTCCGGCCTGATCCTGGTCAGCCAGGGCCCCTCGCAGCGGGCCGCCGAGGAGTTCGCCGCGATGGAGGGCGCCAAGGTGGTGCTGCTGCACCGCCGGCCCGAGGCGATCGACGACGTCGCCGTGGTCACCGACGACGTGGGCGGTGCCGAGGCCGTCGTCCGCCACCTGCTGGAGGAGCACGGGCACGCGTACGTGGCCTGCTTCGGCGGCCCGGTCGAGTCCCCCGCGCCCGGCGACCCGGTCATCGACCACGTCGAGGGCTGGCAGCGGGCCATGGACGCCCACGGCCTGCCCACCGAGCCGTACCTGATCGACGCGCCCTTCCACCGCTACGGCGCCTACGAGGTCGCGCTCGGCGTGCTGCGCTCGGAGCAGCGCCCGTCGGCCGTCTTCTGCTCCACCGACGACCAGGCGATCGGCGTGCTGCGAGCGGCCCGCGAGGTCGGCCTGCGGGTGCCGGAGGACCTCGCGGTGGCCGGCTTCGACGACGTGCCCGAGGCCGCGCTCGCCGACCCGCCGCTCACCACCGTCGCCTCCGACCGCGACGCGATGGCCCGGGCCGCCGTGGACCTGGTGCTGGACGACTCGCTGATGGTGCCCGGATCGGACACCGAACGGGTCCGCAAGTTCCCGTCGCGCCTGGTCATCCGCCGTTCCTGCGGCTGCAACCCGACCGGGGCGCCGACCCCGGCCTGACCAGGCTTTATGAGAAGTCAACGGGCTTCTCGGAGCGTTCTGAGCCCGCTCTCATCAAATCCTCATCCGCCGGGCGGACCTTGGTCGGCATGAGCGATCGACAGCACGGCAGCGAGCAGGACCAGCCCCACGAGCGGTACGACGAGCGGTACGCCGGACGGTACGACGAGCAGTCCGGTGGCGGTCAGCCGTACGGACAGGCGTACGGCGACGAGCGGCCGCAGGCGTACCCGGACCCCGCCCAGGGTCAGGTCATCCCGGGCACCGTCCTCGGCAGCACGACCACCGGGTTCCCGCCGGCCACCGGCTACCAGGCCCCCGGGTACCCCACCGCCGGGACCCCCTCGGTCGGGACCCCGCCCCCTCCCCCGCCCGCCGGGCCGCCGCCCACGCCCCCCGAGCCGCCCCGGCCCGGCGAGCCGGCCTCCCACGGCGGCCGGGCCCGGCGCGGCCTGCTCCGCGGCCGGGTCGCCCTGGTCACCGCCGTCGCCGCGGTCGCGGCCGTCCTCGGCGGGGTGACCGGCGGCGTGGTCGCCGCCGAGGGACACGTCTCCGCCGGCCGGACCGCGACCGTCGCCAGCCCGGTCTCCGCCCGCTCGGACGGCAGCGCCGACGTCGCCGCCATCGCGTCCGCCGTCTCGCCCAGCGTCGTCCAGATAACCGTGAAGACCGCGAACGGCACCTCCACCGGCACCGGCGTCGTCCTCACCAAGGGCGGGCAGATCCTCACCAACTACCACGTGGTCTCCGGCGCGGCCGACGGCGGCCAGGTCACCGTCAGCTTCAAGGACGGCTCCACCGCCAGGGCCACCGTCACCGGCACCGACAAGGCCCTGGACGTCGCCGTGATCACCGCGAGCGGCGCCGGGAACCTCACCCCCGCCACCCTCGGCGACTCCTCCACCGTCGGGGTCGGCGACCCGGTCGTCGCCATCGGCAACCCCGAGGGCCTCACCGGCACCGTCACCTCGGGCATCATCAGCGCCGAGAACCGCGAGGTCACCGTCCAGGTCGACGAGGGCACCACCAGCGGCAACGGCGGCTTCGGCTTCCCCAACCTGCCCGGCCTGCGCGGCAGCACGCCGCAGAGCGGCGGCGAGACCGCCACCTACAAGGCCTTCCAGACCGACGCCGCGCTCAATCCCGGCAACTCCGGCGGCCCCCTGATCAACGCGAGCGGCCAGGTCATCGGCATCAACTCGGCGATGTACTCCGCGAGCGGCTCCAGCTCCACCGCCGGCAACAGCAGCGCCGGAAGCGTCGGCCTCGGCTTCGCCATCCCGATCAACGACGTCAAGCAGGTGCTGCCGAAGCTGCAGGCCGGCCAGAACATCTAGACGGACAATTACTCCGAGCAGGTCCCCTGGCTGAGCAGGCCCCCAGCAGGCTCTCCGACGATGAGAAAGGGCAACCGCCCATGAGCCCGTCCGCCGACGACCGCACCCCCGCCGAGCCCGGGCAGGTCTCCGCCCGGCTCCTCGTGGTCGACGACGAACCCGCCCTCCGGGACGCCCTGGAGAGCAGCCTCGCCTTCGAGGGCTACGAGGTCGCCACCGCCACCGACGGCTACGAGGCCCTGGAGTCCGTCGAGCGCGACAAGCCCGACCTCGTCCTGCTGGACATCATGATGCCCCGGATGGACGGCCTCACCGCCGTCCGCCGGATGCGCTCGCGCGGCGACACCGTCCCGGTCCTGATGCTCACCGCCCGCGACGCCGTCGGCGACCGCGTCACCGGCCTCGACGTGGGCGCCGACGACTACCTCGCCAAGCCCTTCGAACTCGACGAACTGCTCGCCCGCGTCCGCGCCCTGCTCCGGCGCAACGCCCTCGCCACCGAGGCCGCCGCCCGCGCCGCCGCCGTCGAGGACGACACCGAGGTCCTCGCCTTCGCCGACCTGCGGATGAACACCGCGACCCGCGAGGTCACCCGCGCCGGCAAGCCCGTCGAGCTCACCCGCACCGAGTTCATGCTGCTGGAGATGTTCCTCTCCCACCCCCGCCAGGTGCTCACCCGCGAGCAGATCCTCAAGGCGGTCTGGGGCTTCGACTTCGAGCCATCCTCCAACTCCCTGGACGTGTACGTGATGTACCTGCGCCGCAAGACCGAGCAGGGCGGCATGCCCCGGCTCATCCAGACCGTGCGCGGCGTCGGCTACGCCCTCCGCCCGGCCGCCGGCACCCCGGCGTGAGCGGCACCGCCCCGCCCCCGCCCCTGACGCCGCCCCTGACGCCGCCCCGCGCCCCGCGTCGGCCGCGGGTGATCAGCTGGTACCGCGCCCAGTCGCTGCGCAGCCGGCTGACCGTCCTGACGGCGGCGGCGGTGGCGGTGGCGATCGCGCTCTCCGCCCTGGCGTGCTGGTTCCTCGTGGAGAAGCAGCTCTACGGCCAGGTGGACCGCAATCTATCCACCGCACCTCCGTCGCCGATCCAGAACGTACCGCCCGGCGCCAGGCCACCCCAGCAACTGCTCAGGGACTCCTACTGGTGCGCGTCGACGACGACCGGCGCACTCGCGGCCGCGACCGCGGCGAACGCGGCCACCACGCCGGGAACCGGCGGCCGGATACTGGTCGGTGCCCCCAAGTGGACCGACCAGGTGATCTCACCCGACGGTGAACCGTGCGTGCTCACCGGCGCCAAGCACGCCATCACCATCACCGCGTCCGATCTCAAGGCCCTCCAGAACCCTTCCCGGCCCGGCCATTACACCTATCGAGACGGGACGTTCAACACCGGCGAGGACGTCCGGGTCCGCGTCTCGACTTTCATGTCCGAGGGGAAGGTCTACGGCTACCTGGTAGCCGACCAGGTCACCAGCGTCGAGGAATCCCTCAAGCAACTCGCCTTCATCCTCGGCGGAGTGGCCCTCGGCGGGGTCATCCTGGCCGGCCTCGCCGGGCGTCTGGTCGCCCGTTCCGCGCTCAAGCCCGTCGACCAACTCACCGACGTGGTCGAGCACATCGCCCGCACCGAGGAGGTCGGCACCACCATCCCGGTGCACGGCAGCGACGAGATCGCCCGGCTCTCCACCTCGTTCAACTCCATGTCCACCGCCCTCGCCAACTCCCGGGACCGCCAGACCCGGCTGATCGCCGACGCCGGGCACGAGCTCCGTACGCCGCTCACCTCGCTGCGCACCAACGTCGACCTGCTGATCCGCAGCAACGAGACCGGCCGCCCGCTGCCCCCGGCCACCAAGACCAAGCTGCTCGGCAACATGAAGGCGCAGATGCAGGAACTCACCGTCCTGATCGGCGACCTGCTCCAGCTCTCCCGGCCGGACTCGCCCAAGCCGGTCCGCAGCCTGTCCGTCGTCGCTCTGCACGAGATCGCCGAACGCGCCGTCGCCCGGGCCAAGTTGCGCGGTCCCGGGCTGGCCTTCGAGACCGCCGTCGCGCCCTGGTTCGTGCACGGCGACGCCGCCGCCCTCGAACGGGCGGTGATCAACCTGCTGGACAACGCGGTCAAGTACAGCCCGCCGGGCGGCACCATCGAAGTCCGCCTGGAGCAGGGCGTGTTGACCGTTCGCGACCACGGACCGGGCATCCCCCCGGACGAGTTGCAGTACGTCTTCGACCGGTTCTGGCGCTCACCGTCCTCGCGCCAGCTCCCCGGCTCCGGGCTCGGGTTGTCGATCGTCGCGCAGAGCGTGCGGGAGTCCGGCGGCGAGGTGTCGCTCGGCCCGGCCCAGGACGGCGGCCCGGGCGCGCTGGCCACCGTCCGCCTGCCGGGCGGGCCGACCCCCACCTGACGGCGCCGGGAACGCAGAACGGGCGGGGCGCCCCGACAGCGCCCCGCCCGTCCTTGCCGGCTCACGGTCAGTCGATGTCGCTGCCCGGGCCGATGACCTTGATGCGGTCCTGCGCCGGCGCCTTCAGCGGCGAGGCCGCCGAGCTGTGCGCGCCGAGGTAGGCGGCGAAGACGTCCAGGTCCGAGGCGCCGACCAGCTTGTCGGTGCCGGCCGCGAAGGCCGGGAAGCCGTCGCCGCCGCCGGCCAGGAACTCGTTGGCCGCGACCCGGTACTTGCCGGCCGGGTCGATCGGGGCGCCGTTGAGGCGGATGGAGTCCACCAGCACGCGGTCCGCGCCGGTCTTCCGCATGTCCAGCGTGTAGGCCAGGTTCTTCGAACCCTGCAGGATCTTCGGCGCCGCGTCGTTCGGGCCGCTCACCTGCTGCTGGAGCAGCTGGACCAGCTGGGCGCCGGTCAGCGTCTTGACCTGCATCATGTTGGTGAACGGCTGGACGGTGAACGCCTCGCCGTAGGTCACCACGCCGTCGCCCTCGGCGCCGCTCGCCTTGTACACCAGGTCGGAGCGGATGCCGCCGGGGTTCATGAACGCGACCTGCGCGCCACCCTTGTCCGCGGGGGCCAGGCCCTCCAGCTGAGCGTCGGCGATCACGTCACCGAGCGGCTTCTCGAGGTCGCTGCTGCCGCGGCCGTTGATGTCCGAACCGACGTAGCCGACCGGGCGGTTGGCGATCGGGGCGGCCAGCTTGGAGTAGTGCGCGATCAGCTCCGTCATGTCCGGGGCCTTCTCGACGGTCCGGCGCACGACGTGGTTCTCGGCCTTGACCGACGGGCGCACGATGGTGCCGGTGGTCTTGTCGAGCTTCAGGTCGATCTCGGTGTAGAGCCGGCCGAAGGAGGCGGCGCTGGTCACCGAGCGCGGCACGCCCTGCGGGTCGGGGATGGTGCAGGCGTACGCGTTGTGGGTGTGGCCGGTGACGATGGCGCCGATCGCCGGGTCCAGGTTCTTGGCGATGTCCACGATCGGGCCGGAGATGCCCTGACCGGCGGTGCCGCAGTCGTAGTTGTACGTGCTGCTGGCCGGGTAGCCGCCCTCGTGGATCAGCGCGACGATCGAGTTGACGCCCTGCTTCTTCAGCTCGGCGGCGTACTTGTTGATCGTGGCGACCTCGTTGCCGAACTTCAGGCCCTTGACGCCCTCGGCGGTCACGATGTTCGGCGTGCCCTCCAGGGTGGCGCCGATGAAGCCGACCTTCACGCCCTGCGACTTGGTCACCCAGTACGGGGCCAGGATGGGCTTGCCGGTCTTCTCGTTGGTGACGTTGGCGGCCAGGTAGTTGAAGTTGGCGCCCTTGAACTTGCGCCCGTCCTCGTAGCAGCCGTCCACCGGGTGGCAGCCGCCCTCCTGGAGGCGGACGAGCTCCTTGGCGCCCTCGTCGAACTCGTGGTTGCCGACCGCCGTGACGTCCAGGCCGAGCTTGTCCATCGCCTCGATGGTCGGCTCGTCGTGGAAGAGCGCCGAGGTCAGCGGGGAGGCGCCGACGATGTCACCGGCGGCGACGGTGATCGAGTCGTCGGCCGGGATGCGGGCCTGGCGCAGCGCGGTGGCCAGGTACTCGATGCCGCCCGCCGGGGTGGAGACGACCTGGCCGGTGGCCGGGTCGATCTCCTTGATGGTGCCGGAGGAGCCGGCCGGGGGCTCCAGGTTGCCGTGGAAGTCGTTGATCGCCAGCAGCTGGAGGTTGACGGTCTTTTGCCGCTTCGCGTCGGCGGCCTGGGCGGCGGTCGGCATGGCCACCGTGCCGACGAGGCCGGCCGCGGCGATCGCGGCCAGGGCTGCACGTCGGGATCTGGCAGTGAGCATTCTGAGGGGTCCCCTGCACCTTGAGAGAGCGCCCAGCTGTGGACAAGGTCCGGGCGGGCGACGATGTCGTTGCGCGAGTGCAGCCTAGAGTCAACGCGCGTAGCTGTCAGGACCCTGAACGTAACGACAGGGTTACCTACTGACGAATCGTCGCCGCACACCGGGCTCCGCCGACGCTCCCGGAGCGGCCGGCTCCTCGGCCGAAGGCCCCTCCGGGGCTGCTCCGGAGGGGCGGCCGGGCCTCGGTCAGACTCCCGGCTCTGCCGCCAACTGCCGCTCCGCGCGGTCCCGTTCGGCCACCGCATCCTCGGTCATCGCACGGTCGGTGTACACCAGCGGCCGCTCGGCCTCGGTGATGATGTGCTTCACCACCTGGACGTTGCCGTTCACGTCCCAGACCGCGATGCCCGGCGAAAGTGTGGGAATGATCTCCACCGCCCAGCGCGGCAGACCCAGTACCCGACCGGTGGCTCTCGCCTCCTCGGCCTTCTGCATGTAGATGGTCCGGGTGGAGGCCATCTTCAGGATCGCCGAGGCCTCCTTGGCCGCCGCACCGTCCACCACGTCCGACAGGTGGTGGACCACGGCGACGAAGGAGAGACCGAGACGGCGCCCGAACTTCAGCAGCCGCTGGAAGAGCTGGGCGACGAACGGGCTGTTGATGATGTGCCAGGCCTCCTCGACCAGGAAGATCCGCTTCTTCCGGTCGGGCCTGATCCAGGTGTGCTCCAGCCAGACGCCGACGATCGCCATCAGGATCGGCATCGCGATCGAGTTGCGGTCGATGTGCGAGAGGTCGAAGACGATCAGCGGCGCGTCCAGGTCGATGCCGTCGGTGGTCGAACCGTCGAACATGCCGCGCAGGTCACCGTCGACCAGCCGGTCCAGCACCAGCGCCACGTCCAGACCCCAGGACTGCACCTCGTCCACCGCCACGCCCAGGGACTCCACCGAGGACAGCTCGGGGCTGCGCAGGGTGTTGATGATGTCGTCCAGCACGGGCTGACGGTCGGTCACCGTCGCCACCACGTGGGCGTGCGCGGCCTTCAGCGCGAAGCCGGCCCGTTCCTCCAGCCCGCGCCCCATCGCCACCTCGATGATGGTGCGCAGCAGCGACAGCTGCCCGGTCTGGGTGATCGCCGGGTCCAGCGGGTTGAGCTTCACCCCGCCGTCCCGGGCGGCCATCGGATCGAGCCGGATCGACTTTATGCCCAGGGCGTTGGCGATCAGGTTCCACTCGCCGACCCCGTCCTCACCCTGCGCGTCCAGCACCACCACCTGCCGGTCCCGGAAGCGCAGCTGGCGCAGCACGTACGTCTTCTCCAGCGCCGACTTGCCGTTGCCGGACTCGCCCAGCACCAGCCAGTGCGGGGCCGGCAGCTGCTGCCCGTACAGCTGGAAGGGGTCGTAGACGTACCCCTTGCCGCTGTACACCTCGCGGCCGATGATCACGCCCGAATCCCCCAGCCCCGGGGCGGCCGTGGGCAGGTAGACCGCCTGCGCCTGCCCGGTGGAGGTGCGCACCGGCAGGCGGGTGGTCTCCACCTTGCCGAACATCAGGCTGGTGAACGCGTCGGTGAGGTTGCCGATCGCCATACGGGGCCTCCAGGTGGATCAGCGGCGGATGCCGGTGGCGAACGGCAGGGTGTTGACGAACGCACGGTGGTGCTCGCGGTCGCACCACTCCAGCTTGAGGTAGCTCTTGCCGGCCGAGGCCCGGATGGTCCGCTTGTCGCGGGCCAGCGCCTCGGGACTGCGCGAGGAGACCGTGATGTAGCCGACCAGGTTGACCCCGGCCGCGCCGGACGCCAGGTCGTCACCGCGCTGGTCGACCCGGCCGGTGTGGGCCAGGTCGCGCGGGTCGACCGTGCGGTTCATCTTGGCGGCGCGGCTGGCCTCCGCCTCGTCGTTGGTCTTCTCGGTGAGCATCCGCTCGATCGCGACGTCGGTCGGCTCCAGGTCCATCGTCACCGCGACCGTCCGGATCACGTCCGGGGTGTGCACCAGCAGCGGCGCCAGGAAGTTGACGCCCACCGGGGTCAGCGGCCACTCCTTGATCCAGGCGGTGGCGTGGCACCACGGCGCCCGGGTCACCGACTCCCGGGTCTTCGCCTGGAGGAACTGCGGGTCCGTCGCGTCCAGCTCGGCCGGCCAGGCGTTGCGCCGGGACATCGCCTGGATGTGGTCGATCGGGTGGTCCGGGTCGTACATCGAGTGCAGCAGCGAGGAGAGCCGCGCCTGGCCGAGCGGCTGGCGCACCCGGATGTCCGCCTCGGCCAGCCGGGCACAGATGTCCGTCAGCTCACGGGCCATCACCGCGGCCAGGCCCTCGTCGTCCCGGGCACGGCGCCCGGTCGCCGTCCGGCCCATCGCGTGCGCCTCGGCCGCCAGGTCGCGGGTGTAGTGCATGCAGGCCACCAGGTACGCCCGGTGCTGCTCCGAGGAGGTCGACACCATCGACTGCAGCTGGTCGTACGAGTCCTGCAGCCAGCGCGGTGCGTCGTGGTCGCCGCGCCGCTCCACGTCCTTGGCGTGCGCGTCCGGGTCGGCCGGGAGCGTCCGGGCGAGGATCTGCAGCCGGGTCACGAAGCCGTCCCCGTTGGCGACGTGCTTCAGCAGCGTGCCGAACCGGTCGACCAGCGCCTCCTGGTCCTCCGAGTCGCGCAGGCCGACACCCGGGCCCTCGATCTCGATCGCCGCCGTGACCGTGCGCCGCTCCAGGTGCATCAGCACCCCGACCTCGTCCGGCCCGAACGGGGCCGCCAGCCAGCGCAGCCGCCCGACCCCCGGCGGCGGGCCGACCTCGACCTCACGGCCGTCCAGCCGGGTCCCCGCGTCCATCGCGTCCGACTTCCACACCGCCCGGCCGCTGCGGACCGTCCGGCGGTAGGTGCGGTTGATCTCCACCCACTTGTAGAACGTCCGGCGCCGGTACGGCACGTAGACCGCCGCGATCGCCAGCAGCGGCAGGCCGACCAGGCCCGCGATGCGCAGCGGCAGGACCGGCATCATCAGGCCCCAGAGCATGCCGAGGAACGCCCCGAAGATGATCAGGACGATCTCGCCGGACTCCCGGTTGCGGCCGATCGGCGCGTTCGGGCGGGCCTTGCCGATCAGGTAGGTGCGGCGCTGGTGCACGTACGGCTGGGCGTACTGGGCACCGTACTGACCGAGTGGTTCGCTGCTCACTTACCCGTCACCCTCCCTTCGCTGGATTGCTGTCGCGGATCGGTACGTCTCGCATCGGCACCGAGGCCGGCGGTGCGGCCTGCTGCGGCGGCGCCGGGGTGCGCGCGGCGTGGGCGGCGATGCCCGTCGCGACCGAGCCGCCACCCGAGCCCGCACCGCCCCCGCCGGCGCCCTGCGGGCCGCGGTCGCCGTGCGTGCTGATGCCCTGCTTCACCAGGTTCGCCGTCCCGTTGATCATCGCCGAACCGGCCGACACCGCGTGGGCCCGGGCGTTGCGCATGCTCATGATCTCGTCACCGAAGCCCGGCACGAAGCGGTAGACGGAGGCGCTCGCGAAGATCGACAGGAACAGGATCGCCAGCCCCGACAGCACCCGGGCGAAGTCGTCGCCCGCCCCGGCGCCGGTCGCCACCGCGCCGGCCAGCCCGAGGATGATCACGATGATCGGCTTCGCCAGGTCCACCGCCAGCATCACCCCGGCCCAGCGGCGCACGTGCTTCCACAGTTGCTTGTCCACCAGCCCCGCGTACACCGCCGTCCCCAGCAGCGCGCCCACGTACAGCATCGCCGCCCGGATCAGCAGCTCCACCCAGAGCACCGCCGCCGCCAGCACGGCCACCAGCGACACGATGATCAGGATCAGCGGGCCGCCGCCCATCGACCCCTTCTCCAGGGTGTCCGCGAACCCGCCCAGGTACGTCCCGGTGTCCGACTTCGTGCCCACCGCGATCGCCTTGGTCAGCCCATCCGTCGCGCTCACCACGGTGTACAGGATCAGCGGCGTGAACGCCGACGCCACCACGGTCAGCCACAGGAAGCCGATCGCCTCCGAGATCGCCGTCGTCAACGGCGCCCCGCGCACCGCCCGCTTCGTCACCGCCAGCAGCCAGAGCACCAGCGTGATGATCGTCGACGCGGCGAACACCACCGCGTACTGCTGCAGGAACGACGCATTGGTGAAGTCGACCTGCGTGGTCCCGTCGATCGCCCCCGACAGGCTCCGCACGACCCACGCCGCCGCCTGCGCACACCCCTTGGCCAGCGACCCGAGCGGGTCGGTGACGCCGCCGACGGCGTTCGTCCCGGGGATGGAGCCACCGCCGGGCTTGGAGGCGCAGTAGACACCGCTACCGGGAAGTGGCAGCACGTCACAGTCACTGCCGCTGGGCGAGGCCGTGGGGCTGGGCGTGGGCTCGGCCAAGGCTTGTGAGGCCAGTGCCAAAGAGGCGACTTGAAGAGCGACCATCGCTCCCATCACCCCACCGACCCGGGACATCTTCCTGGTGACGGCATCAACGGGCATAGCGGAAACCCCCGAACTGCTGGACGGCGCCGGTGATCTCCTCGGCGGTGGCGGCCTGTTGGTCGCCCGGCATCGGGGCTGGGCCCTGCCGGCTTGCGTAGTCGGTGAGCTTCCAGTCGGCGCCCGTCCAGCGCAGGCTCAGGGTGAGGGTGAACCAGTTCTCCGTGACGGGCTGGACGGAGCGTTCGCCGGCGAGGCCGGTGAGGCCGGTGCACCAGACCTCGACCTTGGCGTCGGCATCGCTGTAGCCGACCGACTTGGTGCCGGCCGGAACGGTGCGGCTGACGAAGGCGAGCCCCTTGGGGGCGCGCCCCTGGGCGTCGAGGCCGTAGCGGGCGGCCGTGTCGCCACTGAACCCCTGGTCCAGGCGGCTCTGGAGGGCCGCCGTGGCGGACGGGTCGGTGATGGTGGCGACGATGGTGTGGCGGCTGTCGGTGCGGAACATGTCGGCGGAGCCGATGGCGACCGCGTAGTTGGCGGCGGCCGACTGCGCGCCCTGGTCCGTGTGCGGGAAGCCGCTGGCGATGCCGTTGCTCGTGGTGCTCACGGGCTGGTCGCCGCTGGGGGCGGGCCCGGCGCCGGAGGCCGCGGTGGGGGCGGCGTCGGCGGAGCGGCCCGCGGTGGTGCCGGGGTCGGCCTTGCCGCGGTTGGCGATGGAGATCGCGACCACGAGCAGGGTGACGACCACCAGGACGGTCAGCATGGTGCGCAGCGGCCGGGACTGACGGGCGGGCGGCTGGGAAGAGGGCTGTTCACCGACCGGCAGCCGCGTACGGGTGTGCGGCTGGTCGTCGGACAACGGCACGGCGGCCCTCCTGGTGCGGGGAGCCGGGGCGGCTCCGGGGCCCCTCCGCCCGTGGGCGGGCGCGGAGGGCGGGGTGGTGGGTGGACTCCCGGCGGGGACTCCGGCGGATCGTGACGGCCGGACGGCCGGGCGGGCTCACCGCCGGTCCCGCCCTTGCTGTCCGATCGTCAGATGGCCATGCCGTAGACAATGGTGAACAGAGTGCCGAGTGATCCAATGATGAACACGCCGGTCAGCCCGGCGATGATCAGCCCCTTGCCCTGTTCGGCACCGAAGCTGTCGCGCATGGCGGTGGCGCCGATGCGCTGCTTGGCCGCGCCCCAGACGGCGATGCCGAGGCAGGCCAGGATCGCCACGGCCATGACGACCTCGACCATCACCCGGGCCTCCGACCCGAGACTCGCGAACGGGCCCCAGTCGGGGGCGATCCCGCCGATGATGGTGTCGATATTCGGCTTCTTAGGAGGGTCCTCGGCCAGGTGGCCGATCGCGATGCTGTTCACGCTGCTCAGGTTCATTTCCATCTCACCGCCCGATCAGGCAAATTCAAGGGCCCAGACCCCGTCCGCGCGAAGGGTCGGTGCCTATTCTTGGCCAGATCTGATGTCGACTTGGCTGCTTCTCGCGGATTGGTCGTGAGGTATGGGACACGTACGCGAGGATGTCCACCGTACGAAGGATAGCGCTCACTCTTTGTATCTCTGATGATTGCGGTGAGCAACGCCTTCCGGGACACTTCGACTGACGATTCGTCGGGATGGTGCTGATGGTACTCCGGAAGGCCGGTACGGCCGCCGCCGCTGCGGGAGTTGTCGCGGTCGGCTTCATCGGACTTGTCACGGTCGGGACGTATGCGGCGAGTGGTACGCCGCAGCAGTCGGCCAATCGCGCCGCCCTCTCGCCGGGCACCGTTCCGGCGGCCTACCAGGGGCCGATCCAGCAGTGGGGCTCGCTCTGTCCGGAGATCTCCCCGCCGATGCTCGCGGCGCAGCTGTACCAGGAAAGCGGTTTCGACCCGCGCGCCCGGTCGGGCGTGGGCGCGCAGGGAATGGCGCAGTTCATGCCGGAGACCTGGGGAACATACGGCACGGACGGCAACAATGACGGCAAGAAGGATGTCTGGGACCCACTGGACGCGATCGCCTCGGCGGCCACGTTCGACTGCGCGCTCGCCAAGGACGTCGCCAAGGTGCCGGGCGACCGCCAGGCCAACCTGCTGGCCGCCTACAACGCGGGCCCGTACGCGGTGACGAGGTACAACGGGGTGCCGCCGTACCGGGAGACGCAGGGCTACGTGAAGAACATCCAGGCGATGGCCCGCAGCTTCACCGCGCCGACGGCGCCGGTGGAGGTCTCCCAGCAGTCGTCCGGCGCGATCTACTTCGCGCAGACCAAGCTCGGCACCCCGTACCTGTGGGGCGGCGAGGGGCTGCCCTCGCAGAACGGGCGGTTCGACTGCTCCGGGCTCACCCAGGCCGCGTACGCCAGTGTGGGCATCACGCTCCCCCGGGTGGCCAACGACCAGTGGTACGCCGGGCAGCACCCCTCGCGCGACCAGCTCCGCCCGGGGGACCTGGTGTTCTGGGCGACGGACCTCACCGACCCCCGCAGCATCCACCACGTCGGCATCTACGTCGGTGGCGGCTACATGATCAACGCTCCGCACACCGGCGCGGTGATCCGCTACGACAAGATCGACACCAGGGAGTACATCGGCGCCACCCGGGTCACCTCGGACGGCGCCCAGGCCCTGCCGGGGCGCAACGCGGACGGCAGCATCACCGCCCCGAGCCGCCCGGCCGATCCCGCCCCGGCCGGCCCGGCTCCGGGCGGCCAGTCCACCCCGGCCAACCCGGCCAACCCGGCGGCCGCCGCGGCGGCACCGGCCGCCCCGACCTCCCGGGCGGCCGTCGCCGCCGGGCCCGCTCCGGCAGGTCCAGGTCAAACACCTGCAAAGAGCTGACCCGCTCCGGACCGCCGGGTGTGCGCGCCCTGTGGACGCTGAGTCAAGTTTCCATAACTGCGTGTTTCCGTGGAACGCTGTGCACCGGTTATGACGTTGTGTCCGATGGCCCCGCGTCACCTTCCCGGCAGGGAGGGACGGGCGGGGCCACGGCCGGAACCAACAGCTGCTGCGGACCAGAAGGAGGTGCGGCGTGTCGACGCCGCTTGCCGACACGACCAACCCCGACCTCGGCCTGCTCTACGCCGTCAACGGCCTTGCCAAGCGCTCCCCGGAGTGGCTGGACCACCTGGTCTCCTGGATCGGCGAGTACGGCATCCTGATCGGCCTGGCCCTGCTGGGCCTGGTCGGCTGGCTGCAGGCGAGACGCCGCCCGGACGCCCCGGTGGCCGTCGCGGGCCTGCTGTGGGCTCCGCTGTCGGTCGCCATCGCCGAGCTGGCCAACCTGCCGATCGCCGCCATCGTGGACCGGCCGCGCCCGTTCGTCGACCACGCCGGGCTGGACGTGCTGGTGGACGGCAAGGCCGGCACGCACTCCTTCGTCAGCGACCACTCGACGATGTCGATGGGCATCGCGGTGGCGCTGTTCCTGGTGAACCGGCGGCTGGGCTGGATCGCCGGCGGACTCGCCCTGCTCCAGGGCTTCTGCCGGATGTTCATGGGCGTCCACTACCCGACCGACGTGATCGGCGGCTTCGCGCTCGCCACCGCGGTGGTCCTGCTGCTGGCGCCGATCGCGATGGCCGTCCTGGTCCCGCTCTGCCACGCGTTGGGCCGCACCGTCGCCGCACCGCTGATCAGGGCACCGCAGAGCGGTCCCCGCCCGCGCGGCGGCCGGCGGCGGGGCGGCGAGGGCCGCGGCACCGTCCGGACCGACGAGCAGCCGCCGGAGTCCGACCTGGCCGCCTGAGCCCCTCCCCGCCTTCCCCGCCTCCCCCCACCTTCCCCGGGCCGCACGCGGGCCGGGGGCCGGGGCCCGGCTACGACCCGGGGCCGTCGTTCGCGGCGAGGTGGTCGGCGGCCTCGCGCCGGGTCAGGTCGCGGGAGCGGCGGGCCGGTGAGAACCAGCCACAGCTACAGGTCGCGAAGCAGAAGGAACCGCGCTCGCTGATCGCAACGCGGTGCTCGGGCATCCGGGCGGTGCCGGGGTCAGCCGGCAGCTCACTGTGCACGTGCCTCACCGTAACGCTCCGGGACCCCGGCGCGCGACGTCCGGTGCGCGCCGGGTTCCGCGTAACCCCTCGGGCCTCAACTCGTTTGCCCGGCAAGAGCTCTGCCCACCCGGTGGTGGTGGCCGGCGGGGCAGTCGGGCCCGAGGGGGTTGTCGCGAGATGAAGATGACCGGCGTGCAGCGCAGCGGCCGGCGGCACGGCCGCCCGCTGCCACACCTGCGGTCGGCGGCCGGGGCCTTCGTGGTCGCCGCCGCCCTGGCCGGGCTGACCGGCTGTACGGGCGGCTCCGGGGCCGCCGGCGGTTCGGCCGACCGGAAGGCCGCCGCCCCGGACCAGCTCTCCGCCGACCCGCTGACGGCCGTCCGCAACGCCGCCGACATCACCGGCCGGACGGGCTCCGCGCACACCGGCACCGAGCTGGTCACCGAGTCCGCCGACAAGAAGGCCGTCTTCACCGGCACCGGCGGCTACGACTACGTGAAGCGGATCGGGCGGCTGGAGGTGGCGGTGCCGCCGGGCGCGGCGACCACCGGGAAGATCGTCGAGGTGGTCCTGCCCGGCACCGTCTACCTGCAGAACAGCGGCGCCAAGGTGCCCGAGGGCAAGTGGGTCAAGCTGGACGTGCGCCAGCTGCCGGACGGCAACCTGGTCTCCAGCGGGGCCACCGACCCGGCCTCCGCCACCGGTGCGCTGCGCGGGGCCCAGAAGGCGGACCTGGTCGGCACCGAGACGGTCGGCGGAGTGGCGCTGAAGCACTACCGCGGCACCCTGGACCTCACCAAGGCGGCCGAGGCCACCGGCGGGCGGGGCGGGGACGGCCTGCGGATGGCGGCGCAGACCTTCACGGTCAAGGAGGTCCCGTACGACGCCTGGCTGGACGAGCAGGGCCGGCTGCACAAGGTGGTCGAGGTGTTCACCTTCGCCGGGGTGGCCGGCTCCAAGGAGGCGAAGGACCAGGTGAAGGTGACGTCGACCACCTCGCTGGCCGACTTCGGCAAGCCGGTCGAGGCGGCCGAGCCGCCGGCCTCCGACATCTACGCGATGAAGCCCACGGAGAGCCCGAAGTAGCCTGACGCAGGGCCGCCGCCGGCGTCGGTGGGCCACCCGGAGAGGGTGGGCCCACCCGTTTCGGCGGCGCCGAGATGGCCCGTCCGTGCCATGTGGGCGGGCTCCGAAGTGCCTAGGCTGGACGTCGGGTGGCTGCCGCCCGGGCTGGCGAGGCGCTGAAGGGGTGGTGCAGGTGGTTTCGTCCACGGGCGGCCGCAGCGGCGGCCACGACGACGCGGCCCTCGACGAGATCGACCTGGCCGGTGAGCTGATGATCGCCGCCACGGCCAGTACCGATGACCGGCTGCCGACCGAACGGATCGACGAGGTGCTGCTGGACCGGCCCGACGGCGGGGCGTCCGCCGACGGGCCGTCGGGGGGCGGGCGGTAGCGCCCCTCGTCAGCTGCGCAGCAGCCGGGCGATCGCGGCAGTGGCCTCCGCCACCTTGGCGTCCAGCTCGGTGCCGCCCTCCTCGGCGGCCGCGGCGACGCAGTGCCGCAGGTGCTCCTCCAGCAGCGAGAGCGCGAAGGACTGCAGGGCCTTGGTGCTGGCCGACACCTGGGTGAGCACGTCGATGCAGTAGACGTCCTCGTCGACCATCCGCTGGAGGCCGCGGATCTGGCCCTCGATCCGGCGAAGCCGCTTGAGGTGGGCGTCCTTCTGGGCGCTGTAACCGTGCTGCCCGTGCCCGTGCCCGGTGTGCGGGGCCGCCTCGGCGGCGGCCGGCGCGGACTGGTCACCGTTCGGTTCGGTACCGGGCGCGTGGTCCGGCTCGGTGCGCGCTTCCGTCGTGGTCATCGGCCCGCCTTCGTCTGGGTGCCTCGGTGGCTGCGTCGACCACCAGTGTCCAACACCGTGACCGGTCCTGGTGTTCCTCCGGCCCGGTCCGCAGGCCCCGAGCGGGCACGGCCCCGGTCCGGCCCCGGTCCGACCCTGGTCCGGCGAAGGTCCGGTCCCGGTCCGACGAAGGTCCGGTCCCGGTCCGGTCCCGGTCCGGCGCAGGCTGGAGCACGCCCGGCGCGGGCCGGGAGCGGATGGAAGGCGCCCGACGGACGGCCGCCGGAGGGGTGCTTCCGTCCGGACCGACACCGCCGTCTTCCACGTGCACGGCAGGGGCAATCCGTACGAGGTTCCGTCAGACTGAGGGCTCACGTCCGCACATGGGTGTGCGGGCCGGGTCCACTGCTGCGGCGGACAACCGGAAGGGGAGGTTCCGGCTCCTCCCCACCACCCCGTTTGCGCGATTGCGCTTGGTTGCACCTAGCATCGTTCAGTCCCTACCCCGCACATCGGAGATTTCCGTGCGTTTTAGCCTGACCCCGAAGGAGACGAGCTTCTACGACATGTTCGCCGCGGCCGCGGAGAACCTCGTCGTCGGGTCGAAGCTCCTGCTGGAACTGCTGGGGGCAGACGTGTCGGCCCGCGCGGAGATCGTCGAGCGCATGCGCGCCGCCGAGCACGCCGGGGACGACACCACCCATGCCGTCTTCCACCAGCTGAACTCGTCCTTCATCACGCCCTTCGACCGCGAGGACATCTACAGCCTCGCGTCGTCGCTGGACGACATCATGGACTTCATGGAGGAGGCCGTCGACCTGGTCGTCCTCTACGACATCCAGACCCTGCCCAAGGGGATCGAGCAGCAGATCGAGGTGCTGGCGCGCGCCGCCGAGCTCACCGCCGAGGCGATGCCGAACCTGCGGACCATGTCCAACCTCACCGAGTACTGGATCGAGGTCAACCGGCTGGAGAACCAGGCCGACCAGATCCACCGCAAGCTGCTCGCCCACCTGTTCTCCGGCCAGTACGACGCCATCGAGGTGCTCAAGCTCAAGCAGGTCGTGGACGTCCTTGAGGAGGCGGCGGACGCTTTCGAGCACGTCGCCAACACGGTGGAGACCATCGCCGTCAAGGAGTCCTGACCCTCGTGGACATGGCTGCACTCATCGCCGTCCTCGGCGTTGCGTTCTTCTTCACCTACACCAACGGCTTCCACGACTCCGCGAACGCCATCGCCACCTCGGTCTCCACCCGGGCGCTGACCCCGCGGGCCGCGCTCGCGATGGCCGCGGTGATGAACCTGGCCGGCGCCTTCCTCGGCAGCGGCGTGGCGCACACCGTCTCCAGCGGCATCATCGAGACCCCGACCGGCAACCAGGGCATGGCGATCCTGTTCGCCGCGCTGGTCGGCGCGATCACCTGGAACCTGGTCACCTGGTACTTCGGTCTTCCGTCCTCCTCCTCGCACGCGCTGTTCGGCGGCATGGTGGGCGCGGCGCTGGCCGGCGGCACCGAGGTGATCTGGAGCGGCGTCCTGGACAAGATCGTCATCCCGATGATCGTCTCCCCGATCGTCGGCCTGATCGGCGGCTTCCTGGTGATGCTGGCGATCCTCTGGATCTTCAAGCGCGCCAACCCGCACCGCGCCAAGCGCAACTTCCGGGTCGCCCAGACCGCGTCCGCCGCGGCGATGGCGCTGGCGCACGGCCTGCAGGACGCCCAGAAGACGATGGGCATCGTGGTCATGGCGCTCACCATCTCGGGCCACCAGACCGGCAATGACATCCCGACCTGGGTCAAGATCTCCTGCGCCACCATGCTCTCGCTGGGCACCTACGCGGGTGGCTGGCGGATCATGCGGACCCTCGGCCGCAAGATCATCGAGCTGGACCCGCCGCAGGGCTTCGCGGCCGAGGCCACCGCCTCGACCGTCATGTACATCACGTCGTTCGTCTTCAAGGCGCCGATCTCCACCACCCACGTGATCACCTCGGCGATCATGGGCGTCGGCGCCACCAAGCGGATCCGCGCTGTCCGCTGGGGCGTGGCGAAGAACATCGTGCTCGGCTGGTTCATCACGATGCCGGCCGCCGCCGTCGTCGCAGCGCTGATGTACTGGTTCGTCCACCTCTTCTGGGGCTGAGCACCCCGGACCGCCGCGGACGCGGTTCCGGTGGAACTGACAGGGCCCGCCCCCACATCTCGGGGGCGGGCCCTTCTTCATACTTCGCGGCGGCACCGCCATGCAGCACCGCGAAGCAGTCCGTGTCCCGGGCGCTCCTTAGCCGAAGCGGCCCGAGATGTAGTCCTCCGTCGCCTGCACGGACGGGTTGGAGAAGATCCGCTGGGTGTCGTCCAGCTCGATCAGCTTGCCCGGCTGGCCGACCCCGGCCAGGTTGAAGAAGGCGGTACGGTCGCTGACGCGGGCCGCCTGCTGCATGTTGTGCGTCACGATGACGATGGTGAACTGGTTCTTCAGCTCGCCGATCAGGTCCTCGATGGCGAGGGTGGAGATCGGGTCGAGCGCGGAGCAGGGCTCGTCCATCAGCAGGACCTGCGGCTCGACCGCGATGGCGCGGGCGATGCAGAGGCGCTGCTGCTGGCCGCCGGAGAGGCCGGCCCCCGGCTTGTTCAGCCGGGTGTGGACCTCCTTCCAGAGGTTGGCGCCCTTGAGGGACTTCTCCACCACGTCGTCCAGGACGGACTTCTTGCGCACGCCCGCGAGCTTCAGGCCGGCGACCACGTTGTCGTAGATCGACATGGTCGGGAACGGGTTCGGGCGCTGGAAGACCATGCCGACCGAACGACGGACCGCGACCGGGTCGACGTTCGAGGCGTACAGGTTCTCGTCGTCCAGGAGCACCTTGCCCTCGACGCGGGCGCCGGGGATCACCTCGTGCATCCGGTTGAGGGTCCGCAGGAAGGTGGACTTGCCGCAGCCGGAGGGGCCGATGAAGGCCGTCACCGAGCGGGGCTCGATGCTCATCGAGATGTCCTCGATGGCCTTGGTGGTGCCGTAGTAGGCGGACAGTCCGCTGACGTCGATGCGCTTGGCCATGATCTTTCGTCTTCTCTCAGCCCGCGGCCGGGGGCCGCTCGGGAATCCGTGTCGTACGTCAGTCGGAGGCTCAGTGGCCGGCCTTGGGCGAGCGCCAGCGTGCGATGCCCCGGGCGACGAGGTTGAGCCCCATCACGAAGGCGATCAGCACCAGCGCCGCACCCCAGGCACGGGCGTAGCCGTACTGGTTGTTCACCATCGCGTACTGCTGCCAGATGTACATCGGCAGCGACTGCTGCGGCCCGTCGAACGGGTTGTTGTTGATGTAGTCGGCACCGAAGACCAGCATCATCACCGGGGCGGTCTCACCCGTGATGCGGGCGACCGCGAGCATCACACCGGTGGTGATGCCGCCGATGGCGGTGGGCAGGACGATCCGCAGGATGGTCTTCCACTTCGGCACACCGAGCGCGTACGACGCCTCGCGCAGCTCGTTCGGGACGAGCTTCAGCATCTCCTCGGTCGAGCGGACCACCACCGGCATCATCAGGATCGCCAGCGCGAGGCTGCCCGAGAAGCCGGAGTAGTTGAAGCCGAGGGCGAGGTTCCACAGCGAGAGGATGAACAGACCGGCGACGATCGACGGGACGCCCGTCATGACGTCGACGAAGAAGGTGACCGCCTTGGCGAGCCGGCCGCGGCCGTACTCGACGAGGTAGACGGCGGTCAGCAGACCGATCGGCGCGGCGATCAGGGAGGCCAGCAGCACCTGCTGCAGGGTCCCGATCAGCGCGTGGTAGATGCCACCGCCGGGGCCCGACTGGAGCACGCCCTTCATGGAGTGGCTCAGGAAGTTCCCGTCCACCACCTCGGCGCCCTGCTGGACCGTGTAGACCGTCAGCGCGAGCAGCGGGATGACGGCCAGGATGAAGGCGACCCAGACCATCGAGGTGGCGAGCCGGTCCTTGGCCTGACGGCGGCCCTCGACCCTGGCCGAGGACAGGTAGCTGATGGCCAGGAAGAGGAGCGCGGAGATCAGGCCCCACTGGATGTGGCTCTCCAGGCCGCCGAGGGCTCCGATGCCGCAGCCGAGGGCGATCGAGCCGGCGGTGGTCGCGGCCGGGGCCCACTTGGGCAGCCGGTTGGCGGTCAGCGGGCGGCCGACCGGGCGCGCGTCCGCCGGAACCGAGGTCGTAGCGGAACTCATGCGGCCCTCCTCGCAAAGCTCGTCGGGGCGCATGCGCGCACCACGCACCTCTTACTGATTCGCTCGCTGCGCTCGCTCATGCGTTGGCCCCCGAGTACTCCTTGCGGCGGGCGACGATCAGCCGCGCGGCACCGTTCACCAGCAGGGTGATCACGAACAGGACGAGGCCGGAGGCCATCAGCGCGTCCCGGCCGAAGGGCTGCGCCTCGCTGAACTTCAGCGCGATGTTCTGCGCGAAGGTGCCGCCGCCCGGGTCGAGCAGGTGCAGCGAGAGGACGTTGTTGGAGGAGAGCACCACCGCGACCGCGATGGTCTCGCCGAGCGCGCGGCCGAGGCCGAGCATCGACGCCGAGATGATGCCGGGGCGGCCGAACGGCAGCACCGCGGTGCGGATCATCTCCCAGCGGGTCGCGCCGAGCGCGAGCGCCGCCTCCTCGTGCATCCGCGGCACCTGCCGGAAGACCTCGCGGCTGACCGCGGTGATGATCGGCAGGATCATGATCGCCAGCAGGATGCCCACGGTGAAGAGGGTGCGCGGCGTGGTGCCGGCGCGCGACTGGTCGAAGATGTACGTCCAGCCGAGGTACTCGTCCAGCCAGCTGGTCAGGCCGTCCAGGTGCGGCACCAGGAAGAGCGCGCCCCAGAGGCCGTAGATGATGCTGGGCACCGCCGCGAGCAGGTCCACCAGGTAGGCGAACGGCTGCGCGATCCGGCGCGGCGCGTAGTGCGAGATGAACAGCGCGATCCCGATGGCCACCGGGACGGCGATCGTCATCGCGATCAGCGCGCTGACGATGGTGCCGAACGCGAGGACGGCGATGCCGAAGACCGGCTTCGGGGCGTCCGGCGTCCACTCGAAGGTGGTGAGGAAGTTGCCCTCGTTCTTGCCCAGGGCGATGCCCGAGCGCCAGGTCAGGAAGCCTGCGATGGCGGCCATGACGACCAGCAGCAGGATGCCCGACCCGCGGGACAGGTTCATGAAGATCTTGTCGCCGACACGGCTGTCGCGCTTGCGGCGTTCCCTGCCTCGCGGGGCGGCAGGGGATGATGAAGTCATTGGTCTACTCCGGTCTGGTGGTGCTGCCCCGAGGGGGCGGCACCCTGGCGGCGGTGCCCCGGACGTGCTTCTCGGTCACTGCTTCCGGTGGAGCGGCCCCGGCCCCCCTCGTCCACGGGGCCGCTCCACCGGAGGTCCACTGGGTCAGGCCAGGGTCGGGATGACCGCGTTGACCTTGTCCGTCAGCTCCTTGGGGAGCGGGACGTAGCCCTTCTCGCCGATCGCCTTCTGGCCGGCGTCGCTGATGCCGTAGGCCAGGAACGCCTTCAGCGTGTCGAGGGTGTCGGCCTTGTTGCCCTTGTCGCAGACGATCTCGTAGGTGACCAGGACCAGCGGGTACGAGCCCTCGTCCTTGGTCGCGTAGTCGAGGGTCAGCGCCAGGTCGCTGCCGGTGCCGGCGATCTTGGCCTTGGCGAAGGTGTTGGCGGCGTTGGCGGCGGTGGCCTCGACCGGCTTGGAGGCGCCGGTGTTGATGGCGGCGCTCTTCAGGTTGTTGATCTGGGCGTACGACAGCTCGGCGTAGCTGATCGAGTTCTTGACCTGCTTCACCTGGGCCGCGACACCGGCCGAGGTGTTGGCCGACTGGCCGCCCTTGCCCGCCCAGGTCTTGCTGGCCGGGTAGGACCAGGCGCCACCGGAGGTCTTGGCGAAGTACTTGGTCAGGTTGTCCGTGGTGCCGGAGTCGTCCGAGCGGTGGAAGGCCTGGATGTCGGCGTCCGGCAGCTTCGCGCCCGGGTTCAGGGCGGTGATCGCCGGGTCGTTCCACTTGGTGATCTGCGAGTCGAAGATCTTGGCGGTGGTCGGGCCGTCCAGGACCAGGTTGTCGACGCCCTCGACGTTGTAGACGATCGAGATCAGACCCGCGACGAGCGGCAGGTTGATGCCCTGGCCGCCGGTGCAGGTGGTCTTGGTGGCGTCGACCTCGGCCGGCTTCAGCGCCGAGTCGGAGCCGGCGAACTGGACCTTGCCCTGGGTGAACTGCTGGACGCCCGCGCCGGAGCCGCCGCCGCCGTAGTTGATGCTGGCGCCGGAGCAGGCCGCGCCGAAGTTGGTCTTCAGCACGTCGATCGCGGTGCCCTGCGCGGTGGAGCCCGCGGCGATCAGGGCGGTGGGCTTGCTGCCACAGTTGATGGCGGCGGCGGAGGCGGAGCCGCTGCCGGAGCCGCCGGCGTTGTTGTTGTTCTCGTCCGAACCGCACGCGGCGAGCGACAGCGAGCTGACGAGCGCCATGGCACCGATGGCGAGGGCCTTGGAGCGGCCGTTCCGCTGGAGCTTCACAGGGGTGTCCCTTTCTGTGGCATTGCCCGGCGCGCGGGCCGTGCGAACACGGCGTGGCGCGGGTTTTGCTGTGGTCCGGGGCCCGTTCGGCCCTCCGGTGAACCCGAAGTTAGGCCGGGGAAGTGACACGACAGCCGGTCGTAAGTGAACGGGGAGTGAACCTCGAACGGATGGCAGGAAACTACGTCAGGTAGTAACGGTTGCGTCACGGCAAGGGCGCGGGGAGATCACTTCCATCGTTCCTTCACGACCCGCGACGGGACCTCAGGACCGCCGGACCGGCCTCGCCCCGAGCGCCTCCAGCAGCGCGTCCACGAGCAGCCGGTCCCTGTCGTGCGTGAGCCGGGCACGGGCCTTCCCGGCCGGAAGCCACTCCAGCCGGTCCACCTCCCGGTTGGGCCGGAACGCCCCGGCCGACGGCACCGCCGCCCAGTACCGGACCTCCTTGGGACGCCCCTGCGCCAGGTAGTGCTGGGCCGGCAGCTCCTCCCCCAGCACGCAGGAGAACCCGGTCTCCTCGCGCACCTCGCGCAGCGCCGCCTCCACCACGCCCTCCCCCGGGTCGAGCTTGCCCTTCGGCAGGCTCCAGTCGTCGTACTTGGGCCGGTGGATCACCGCGATCCGCGGCCGCCCCAGCCGGCCGCTCTTCTTCGGCCGCCCGGGCAGCCAGAGCACCGCCCCCGCCGCCAGGACGGCCGGCGGCCGCCCGCCGGCCGGGCGGCCGCTCGTGGAGGGACCGTCGGCCTGCTCGGTGCTCAGGCGGTTGCGCAACTCATGCCATCCGGGGTGCGGGGGAAGGCCCCCAGCCCTCGGCCGGGGGAATCTCCAGCCAGCCGTCCAGGCCAGGCGGGAGCTCGGGCCACCGGCGGCCGAAGGCGTACCGCGCCGCCTCCACCTCCAGTCGCTGATCAGCATGCACCACGCCCAGCACGTACGCGGTGGCGGGTGTGATCCTCGGCGTCCGTGCCGCGGTGGCGGCGGTGACCGCCGCGTCCGCCGCCTCCTGGTGCCGGCCCAGCACCTCGTCCAGCTCGTCCAGTTCCGCGGTCGGCCGTCCGCACACCTCCAGTGCGTACCGGGCCCGCTTCACCAGGATCCGCACCCGGCCCCACGGCGCGTCGTCCGCCGCCAGCGCCGCGTCCGCGTCCACCACGCCCCGGGCGGGCGGAACCGAGCCCAGCCGGCGCAGTCCGTCCCCGCCGTACGGGGTCGAGGCCCGCTGCAACGGCAGCTGCTGGGCGCTCGCGGTCAGCGCGGTGAACGCCGCCGCGGCCTGCGGCAGCAGCACCGCACCGGCCCGGCCGTCGGCCGCCTCCAGCAGCGGTGCCTCGGAGACCAGCAGCGTCATCCGGTCCGCCAGCGCGTGCAGCCGCGCCGACCGCAGCTCCTGGAGCACCGACGTGTGGGCCCTGGTCCGGGCCAGGGTCAGCTGGCGGTCGAGCAGCGCCCGGGCCTTCGGCGCCCCGGCGTGGCCCGCGAGCATCCCGGGGCCGTCCGCCTCGGTGCCGCTCAGCGCGTCCAGGGCGCCGAGCAGCCGGGCCGACCGGCGGACGTACCCCGGCTCCAGCGCCAGCAGGTTGAGCAGCCAGCGCAGCTCGGTGCGCGACTCCTGCGCCCAGGTCTGTTCGAACGTGGCGCCGAAGGTGTGCAGCAGCCCGCCGATCCGCCGCACCGCCCGCAGCAGGTCCGCCGTGCCGACGGGAGGGACGACGGCCGTCCCCGGTCTGGCGCCGACCTCGCCCACCGCCTGCGGCAGCGCACGCAGGAAGACGCCGGCCTGGGCGGTGAGATGGCTGGAGAGGATGTCCCCGGCGGTCGCTGTGGAGGCCGCCTGGGCCGTCATCGGCGCATCGGTCATGACTAGGTAGATCCCCGTTCCCCCGGGGCCGTCCCCCGGGGCTGGTGGCCGACCGCTGCGGCGGCTCCCCGACCGCTCAGCGGCTCGCATCAGTGGCTCGCATCAGTGGCCCGCGTCCGTGGCCCGCCTCGGCCCCGGTCGCGGTCGTCCGCGTCGGTGGTCGTGGCCGGGCGCCGTGGCAGCGGCGCCCGGTCACCGGGCCGCGGCGGCCCGGCGGCGCTGGCGCGAGTCGATGAGCAGGTCCTGGACGTGCCGCAGCGCCCTCCCGTCGGCGTCCTGGGCGTGCCGTTCCCACGCCCCGTCCGCCCCGAGGTGCCAGGACTCGGTCTCGTCCGACACCCCGAGGTCGATCAGCCCGGACAGCTCGGCCCGGTGGGCCGGGTCGGTGATCCGCAGCAGCGCCTCGATCCGGCGGTCCAGGTTGCGGTGCATCATGTCGGCGCTGCCGATCCACACCTCGGGGTCGCCGTTGTTGCCGAAGACGAAGATCCGCGAGTGCTCCAGGAAGCGTCCGAGGATGCTGCGGACCCTGATGTTGTCGCTCAGTCCCGGCACCCCGGGCCGGATCGCACAGATCCCGCGCACCCAGACGTCCACCGGCACCCCGGCTCGGGAGGCCCGGTAGAGCGCGTCGATCACGGCCTCGTCGACGATCGAGTTGACCTTGAGCTTCACGTACGCCGGGCGGCCCTCCCGGTGGTGGGCGATCTCGCCGTGGATCCGCGAGATCAGCCCGTCCCGCAGCCCGCGCGGCGCGGTCAGCAGCCGGCGGTAGGACTCCCGGCGCGAGTAGCCGGAGAGCCGGTTGAAGAGGTCCGAGAGGTCGGCGCCGACCTGCGGGTCCGAGGTCAGCAGCCCGATGTCCTCGTAGAGCCGGGCCGTCTTCGGGTGGTAGTTGCCGGTGCCCACGTGCGAGTAGCGGCGCAGGGTGTCGCCCTCCTGGCGGACCACTAGCGACAGCTTGCAGTGCGTCTTCAGCCCCACCAGGCCGTAGACGACGTGACAGCCGGCCTCCTCCAGCTTGCGGGCCCACTTGATGTTGGCCTGCTCGTCGAAGCGCGCCTTGATCTCGACCAGGACGAGCACCTGCTTGCCGGACTCCGCCGCGTCGATCAGCGCGTCGACGATCGGCGAGTCGCCGGACGTCCGGTACAGCGTCTGCTTGATCGCCAGCACGTCCGGGTCGCCCGCGGCCTGCTCCAGGAAGGCCTGCACGGAGGTGGAGAAGCTGTCGTACGGGTGGTGCAGCAGCACGTCCCGCTCCCGCATCGCGGCGAAGATGTCCGGCTGCGAGGCCGACTCGACGTCGGTCAGCCCGCGGGCCGTGCCGGCCACGAACTTCGGGTACTTCAGCTCCGGACGGTCCAGGTCGGCGATGCCGAACAGACCGGTCAGGTCCAGCGGTCCGGGCAGCGGGAAGACCTCCGCCTCGGTGATGTTCAGCTCCCGTACCAGCAGGTCCAGGATGTAGGGGTCGATCGACTCCTCGACCTCCAGCCGCACCGGCGGGCCGAAGCGCCGCCGCATCAGCTCCTTCTCCAGCGCCTTGAGGATGTTCTCGGTGTCGTCCTCCTCGACCTCGAGGTCCTCGTTCCGGGTGACGCGGAAGGCGTGGTGCGCGAGCACCTCCATCCCCGGGAAGAGCTCCTCCAGGTGCGCACCCATCACGTCCTCCAGCGGCACGTACCGCTGCGGCGAGGCCTCCAGGAAGCGGGCCAGGGACTGCGGGACCTTCACCCGGGCGAAGTGCTTGTGGCCCGAGACCGGGTTGCGGACGACCACGGCGAGGTTGAGGGAGAGCCCCGATATGTACGGGAAGGGGTGGGCCGGGTCCACCGCCAGCGGGGTGAGCACCGGGAAGATCTTCTGCCGGAACAGGGTGTGCAGGCGGGCCTGCTCCTTCTCCGCCAGCTCCGGCCACCGGACCATCTCGATGCCCTCGGCGGCGAGGTCCGGCAGGACCTCCTGCTGGAAGGCGGCGGCGTGCCGGGCCATGAGCTCGCGCGAGCGGGTCCAGATCAGGTCCAGCACCTCACGCGGCTGGAGGCCGGAGGCACTGCGCTGGGCCACTCCGGTGGCGATCCGGCGCTTCAGGCCCGCCACCCGGACCATGAAGAACTCGTCCAGGTTGCTCGCGAAGATCGCCAGGAACTTCGCGCGCTCCAGCAGCGGGATCGCCGGGTCCTCGGCCAACTCCAGGACGCGCTCGTTGAACGCGAGCCAGCTGCGCTCACGGTCCAGGAAGCGACCCTGGGGAAGCTCGTCGAGGTCCTGCTCGTCCGCGGCCGGCAGCTCCGGCGGTATCCCCAGGGCGCTGGACATCCTGGCCGGAGGGGACAGCGGGGCAGAGACGGGGCGAGGAATGCTCATGGGCTCCAGCTCCTCCAGCAGGACGGGGTCCGGACGCGACAGGCTCTGCGGGCCGTCGTCCTCGCCCAACGCCAACGCCCACCCGCCCGGCGCGGTCAACACGGGACCGGCCGGCGGGCGCCGCCGACGCTGCACGAGCGAGACACTACGGACTTCATCCTGTGATCTTCACGGCAGCAATTGAATCCACGGTAAACACCGCATGGCCAGGAGGAAAGCTGAGTCGGTCAGGGTCGCGGTCGGGCCGGTGTTTGTACGACCGGCCCGTTGCCCGGAACCCGACTCTCCGCTATACCCCGCTCGGCTCCCGGTGCGTGCGGTACTCGGCGCGGTACATCAGGTCCACCTCGTGAATGGTGAACCCCAACCGTTCATATACCCGCACAGCGGCCGGATTGTCGGCATCGACGTAGAGGAGTACGGTCCCCAGCCCGCGCTCCCCCGGGCCGCCGCCGGTGAGGTGCCGCAGACCGGCCGCGGTGAGCGCCCGGCCCAGGCCGCTGCCCTGCTCGGCCGGGTCCACCCCGACCACGTACACCTCGCCGAGGGCCGGCCCGGTGGCCGTCGCCGGGTGCACCTTGGTCCAGTGGTAGCCCACGACCCTGCCGTCACGGGTCGCGAGGAAGAAGCCCGCCGGGTCGAACCACGGCTCGGCCAGCCGGTCGGCGAGGTCCCGCGCGGTCCAGGCGCCCTGCTCCGGATGGTGGGCGAAGGCCAGCGCGTTCAGCCGCAGCCACTCGGCGTCATCGGCACCCGGACGGAAGGTCCGCAGCTCGACGCCGTCCGGGAGGGCGACCTCCTCGGTCTGCGGCCCGGTCCGGCGCATCTGCCGCAGCTCGCGGACCAGCTCGGCACCGTACAGCTCGGCCAGTCGGCGGGCGGCCGGGTGGCCCCCGTGCACCCAGAAGTCGACGTGGTCCCGGCCGGCCCGGTGGGCCTCGGCGAGCACGGCGTCCACCAGGGGACGGCCCAACCCGCGCCCGCGGGCGTCCGGGGCGACCACCAGCTCGGCGGAGGGGTTGGCCGCGCCGGCCGGCGGGACTTCGAGCTGGCCGTAGCCGACGACGTCCAGGCCGGTTCCGGCCTCGTCCCCCGGCTCCTTGCCGGCCTGCTGCAGGAGGTGGATCACGCCCGGGCGGGCCGCGTCCGAGGAACGCAACCTGAGCCGCCCCTGCTCGGACACCGCCTCCCGGCCGTCCACGGCCTGGGCCGCGGCCAGGACGCGCAGTGCGCCGTCCCGCGACTCCGGCGGCAGTACCTCCCGGGCGACCACGGCGCCCTCGCCGGTCGCCGGAGTGCCGTTGTAGACCCGTTCCTGCTGAGCGTCCTGATCGTCCATGCCCTGACGATACGTCAACCGGAAATGCAAAGAACCCCCGATCCGTGATGGATCGGGGGTTCTTTGTGAATGATTGTTCGGCGGCGTCCTACTCTCCCACAGGGTCCCCCCTGCAGTACCATCGGCGCTGTGAGGCTTAGCTTCCGGGTTCGGAATGTAACC
>NZ_JBHJUK010000074.1:0-42381 GCF_042266225.1 Kitasatospora sp. NPDC056181 | reverse complement strand
GTCGCACGATGTGTCGACCGGCGGGCCCTGCCGCGTTCCGGCGCCGGGAACTCAGTCCAGCGTCACGACCGTCCGCAGCGCCTCGCCGCCCCGCATCTGCGCGACGGCCTCGTTGACGTCCGCCAGCCCGACCCGGTGCGTGATCATCCCCGCGAGGTCGATCCGCCCGGCCCGCCAGAGGTCCACCACCAGCGCGATGGTGCGGGGCACCGACGTCCCGCCGTACAGCGAGGGCAGCAGACGCTTCTCGTTGAAGAACAGCTCGCCCATGGTGAACTGCGCGAGGTCGTCCTGCGCCCCGGCGCCGATCACCACCACCGCGCCCCCGCGCCTCGCCGCGTCGTACCCGGCCCGGACGGTGGCCGCACGGCCGACCGCCTCGAAGACGTAGTCGAAGCCGCCGCCCGGCAGGCCCTTCGCGACGGCCTTCAGCTCCTCCGGGGCGAGCGCGTCGGTGGCCCCGAAGGCCAGCGCCCGCTCCCGCCTCGACACGACCGGGTCGACCACGGCGATCCGGCCCGCGCCGCAGACCCGGGCCCCCTGCACGGTCGCGACGCCCACCCCGCCCGCGCCGATGACCGCGACGGAGGACCCCGGCTCGACCTGCGCGGTGTGGACGGCGGCACCGATGCCGGTGGTCACCCCGCAGCCGATCAGGGCGGCCAGCTCGTACGGCAGGTCGGCCGGGACCTTGATCACGGCGTCGCGCTCGACCACAACCTCCTCGGCGAACGCACCGGTGCCGTAGAAGCCGGAGGCGTCCACCGGAGCACCGCCGCCGTCGAACCGGAAGCCCGGGGCGCCGAGCCGGCGCAGGCTGGAGACGCAGAGGTGCCCGCGGCCCCGCTCGCAGTGGGCGCAGCGACCGCAGGGCGCCATCCAGCAGAGCACCACCCGGTCGCCCGCCTCGACGCCGGTCACGCCCTCGCCGACCTCCACCACGTCACCGGCTCCCTCGTGGCCGGGGACGAACGGCGCGGGCTGCGGCAGGACGCCGCTCATCGCCGAGAGGTCGGAGTGACAGAGGCTGGCCGCCCGCAGGCGGACTCTCACCTTGCCGGGGCCGAAACCGACCGCCACCACGTCGTCGCGGACGTCGAGCGTGTCCTGGCCGGTCTTGTGCAGGATGGCTGCGCGCATGGGGCTGCTCCCGGATTCCCCTCGGATCGGTGGTCGGGCCGATTCTGGCACGCCCCGCCCGCCCGGAGTAGAACACGTTTCACCGGCTGGGGCCCGGCCCGGACGGGGAGGGAACCGGCCCGCCGGGAATCGGGGTGTCGGCGAAGGGCCCCCGCTGGCATGATCGTCCGCCGTGCCCACTCCCCCCGTGCCCACTCCCGCCGCGGCCACTTCTGCCGTGCCCGCCCCTGCCGCGGCCCCCGCCGCCGCCCCGCAGACCTGCCCGCGCTGCGCCGCCGCGCTGGACGTCGACCCGCGGTTCACCGTCTGGTGCCCGCACTGCGGCTGGAACCTCACCCCGGGGCCGGAGCGCGCCGCGGCCACCCGGCAGGAGGCGGCCGCAGCCGCCCGGACCGACCGGCTCTACGAGGACGTCGCGGCCGGCCGTACGGCCACCGCCGGGCGGCGGGACTGGCTGGCCGCGTCCGCCATCGCCACCGTCGTCCACCTCGCCACCGCCTCCCTGTTCTCCTGGGGTCTCTGGCTGCTCGTCACCGGCAACACCCCGCTGCGCTGCCTCGGCGCGATCGTGCTCGCGGTCGTGGTCCTGCTGCGGCCGCGGCTCGGCCGCACCCCGCGCGACGAGGGCGTGCTGGACCGGGCCCAGGCACCCGCCCTGTACGAGCTGGCGGACCGGGTCGCCGCCGAGGTGGGGGCCGGGCCGGTCGGGGTGATCCGGGTCGACGGAGAGTTCAACGCGAGCGTGGAGGCGGTCGGGCTGCGCCGGCGGAACGTGCTCACTCTCGGCCTGCCGCTCTGGGAGGCGCTCGGCGAGCAGGAGCGGGTGGCCCTGCTCGGCCACGAGTTCGGCCACCGGGTCAACGGCGACCACCGGCGGGGCCTCTGGCTCGGCTCGGCGATCCACGCGATCGCGCACTGGCACGAGCTCACCCGGCCGCGCACCCACGCCGGCGGCGGGGTGGGCCTGATGCACCTGCTGCTCCACTTCACCGACCTCGTCACCAACGCCGTGCTCGGCGTCGTCGCCTGGATGCTGCGGCGGGTGTTCGGGCTGCTCGACCGGCTCACCGCGCGGGCCGGACAGCAGGCCGAGTACCACGCGGACACGCTGGCCACCCGGGTCGCGTCCACCGGGGCGACCCGCCGCCTGCTGCGGACGCTGCTGCTGCTCGGGACCGTCGACACCGTGGTGACCCGTGTGCGCGCGGAGCTGCAGGGCCGCCCCCGTGCGCCCCGCCGCGGCGCGGACCCTTCGGCGACGGGGCCGGCCCCGCAGGCCACGGCCACCGAGGAGCTCTGGGAGAAGCTGCGCGACCACCTCGCCGCCGTCCCGCCGCTGGAGCACGAGCGCCTGCTGCGCCGCTCCGCCCTGGACCGGGGTGCCGTGGACTCCACCCACCCGCCGACCCACCTGCGGCTGGCCCTCCTGGACCGGAGGCCGGACCTCCCGGCCGCCGTCACCACGACTCCCGCCGAGGCCGCCGCCATCAACGCCGAGCTGGCCCCCCACCGCACCCGCATCGCCCGCACGCTCCTCGCCGGCTGACGGCGCCGGCCGGCGGACCCGCTGACGCCGCCCGGCGCGGGAAGGCCGACGGCGCCGGGCCCGCCGCTCCGTGCCGCTCCGTGCCGGTCGGGGCGGTCGGGACGACGGGACGTACCGTCGAGTAGGGTCCGACGGCGAGCACGGAGTACCGACCACCCCCGGCAAGGAGCTGCAGCATGTCCGACCTCCTGGAGAACACGCGACCCGGGGCCGAGGTGCTGGCGGCGTTCGAGGCCGCGACCGGGTTCATGCCGGTGGACGAGGGGCTGGCGCTGTACGCGGCGGCGGTGACCGCCGCCCGGCGGACGGGACTTCCGGTACTGGAGATCGGCACCTACTGCGGGCGCTCGGCGATCCTGCTGGCGGCGGCGGCCCGGGAGGCCGGGACGGTGGCGCTCACCGTCGACCACCACCGCGGGTCGGAGGAGCAGCAGCCCGGCTGGGAGTACCACGACCCGACGCTGGTGGACCAGGAAGTCGGCCGGATGGACACCCTCCCGCGCTTCCGCCGCACGCTGCACGCGGCCGGGCTGGAGGAGCACGTGGTGGCGCTGGTCGGCCGTTCGCCGCAGATCGCCGCGCTCTGGGGCGGCCGCCTCGGCCTGGTCTTCATCGACGGCGGCCACACCGACGAGCACGCCACCGGCGACTACGAGGGCTGGGCGCCGCACCTGGCGCCCGAGGGCCTGCTGGTGGTGCACGACGTCTTCCCCGACCCGGCGGACGGCGGGCAGGCTCCGTACCGGGTCTACCTGCGCGCGCTCGCCGAGGGGTTCGAGGAGGTCTCGGTGACCGGTTCGCTGCGGGTGCTGCGCCGTACCGCCGCCTGATCCGGCCGAAGCGAGATCCGCGGACCCGCCCCACGGGCGATCACGGATGCTCTAACGTCGAGCCGGGGCTGTCGGGCGGGGGTTCGAACGGTACGGTGTCCGCGCGGCGCCGACGGGTGCCGCACGCGACGGAACGGCGACCGGGCGGCAACCGGGCGACACGGCGGTACCGGGGCACAGTGGTACCCCGGCACGGCACCAGGCAGAGCATCCGGGCAGACGGTGGGGGCTAGAGCGCAATGACCGACCAGCAGAACACCGCTCCGGCGGTCTGGGACCCCACCGCGCGCGGCGGCGCCGGCGGCTGGGTCCGCGGGCCGCAGCAGCAGCCTGCCCCGGGCGCCGCACAGAACCCCGCCGCACCCGCGCCCGCCACGCCCGCGGCGGCGCCACCCGCCGGGGCACCCCAGCCGCCCGCGTTCCAGCCCCCCGCGCCGCAACCGCCGGCCCAGCCGGCGCCGGGACAGCGGCCGCCGATGCAGCAGCCGCCCGCGCCGGGCGCCGTCGGCGACCAGGGACCGCCGCTGGGGGCGCGCCCGTACCTGTCGGGCGCCCCCGGCTACGACGCCCCGACCGCGCCCGCCTTCCCTGCGACCGCCCCGCAGCCGGTCACCCCGCCCCCGGCCGCCCCGCCCTCCGGCGGCTTCCCGGGCCACGCCACCCCGCAGAACCCGGGCCCGGGCGCGCACCAGGGCCAGCCCGGCGGCTACGGACCCCCGGCCGCCCCGCAGCAGCCCCCCTACCCCCAGCAGCCGTACGGGCAGCAGCCCTACCCCCCGCAGCCGTACGGCCAGCCGCCGTACGGACAGCCGGACTACGCCACCGGCTACGAGGACCCCGAGGACGAGGACCGCCCCGGCAGCAAGCGCGCGCCCGTGCTGATCGGCTTCGCCCTGCTCGTCGTGCTGGCACTCGGCGGTGGCATCCTCTGGGCGGTGAAGGGCGACGGCGACCCGGCCGAGAAGGCCGCCGCCCCCGGTCCGTCCGCCACGGCCGCGCCCACCGACGCGCCGGCCGCCGGCAACGCGCAGCCCGCCCCGACACCCACCGGTGCGCCGACCCCGGCCGCCACCGACACCGCCTCCGCCTCCGCCTCCGCGAGCCCGACCGCCGGTGCGGCCGGTCCCAACGCGCCGACCCAGGCCAAGGCGCTGGACGACCTGCTGACCCAGGGCGAGAGCGCGAAGGCGCCGATCGGCAGTGCGGTCGCCAAGGTGAGCAGCTGCCCGTCCAAGGCGGACATCGACAGCGCGGCCCAGGTCTTCGACTCCGGCGCCAAGCAGCGCGACCAGCTGCTCACCAAGCTCGCCACCCTGGCCGTCACGGACCTGCCCGGCGGTGCGGACGCGGTGGCGTCGCTGAAGTCGGCCTGGCAGCTGTCCGCCGACATCGACCGCGCGTACGCGAGCTGGGCCCGTGCGGTGTCCGCGCAGGGCTGCTCCGGTTCCGCGCCGAACACCACGGACAAGAAGCACGCGGACGAGCTCAATCCGCAGGCCACCCAGGCGAAGAAGGACTTCGTGACGAAGTGGAAGGCCATCGCCGACACGTACGGCCTGACCGCGCGCACCCAGGACAGGATCTGAACCACCCGTGACCCGCACCACCCAGGGCAACCCGCACGACGAACCACCGCGCCGCTCCCGCCTGTTGCTCACCACCACGGTGGCCGGCGCGCTGGTGCCGCTCGGCCTGGCCGGCTGGCTGCTCTGGCAGGCCGTCGGCGACCCCGGCAAGGCGGGCGACGCGGGGCCGTCGGTCCACGCGGCGGAGGCGGCCGCCCCGCCCGCGCCCTCGGCCACGACGGCCGCCGGGACGGCCCCGACCTCCCCGGACGCCACCGCCGCCTCCACCCCGACCGGACCGGAGCCGACGAGTGCCGCGCCGGCCACCCCCGAAGCCGGCGCCACCACTCCCGCCTCCGGCCCGGCCACCACTCCCGGCGCCTCCGCCCCCGGGTCCACCGGCCTCGCCGGCCGGACGGTGCTGCTCGACCCCGGCCACAACCCCGGCAACTTCGCCCACGCCACCGAGATCAACCGCCTGGTCGACATCGGCAACGCCCGCAAGGAGTGCGACACCACCGGCACCTCCACCAACGCCGGCTACACCGAGGCCGAGTTCTCCCTGGACGTCTCCCGCCGGGCCCGCGCGATCCTCACCGCCCGCGGCGCCACGGTGGTGCTGGTCCAGGACGGCGACCGGCCGTGGGGACCGTGCATCGACGAGCGCGCCCGGGCGGGCGCGGAGGCGCACGCCGACGTGGCGGTCTCGGTGCACGGGGACGGCGGCCCGGCCGGCGGCAGCGGGTTCCACGTGATCACGCCTGCCAAGGTGGTCGCGGGGAAGGCGGACAACTCCGCGATCGTCGCCCCCTCGCAGCGGCTCGGCCTGCTCCTGCGCGACGGCTTCCGCGCGGCCACCGGCGAGCAGTACGCCGACTACACGGCGAGTCAGGGGCTCGACACCCGCTCCGACCTCGGCGGGTTGAACCTCTCCACCGTGCCCAAGGTCTTCATCGAGTGCGGTAACATGCGCAACTCGGTCGACGCCAGGCGGATGACGGACCCTCAGTGGCGCCAGCAGGCGGCCCAGGGGATCGCCGACGCGCTGACGACGTTTCTGACCACGCGGTAGGCGCCTGCGGCCGAGGGGCCTGCCCGACCATCAGGTGGACGGCAGGAGTCGGGCCCGCGCAGTTTGCAACGACTTCGCCCCATTCCCGAGCCCGCTGTGCACCCGCGAGGCGGTTGGCCCTAGGCTTCTGGTCCGTTCGGAGTTTTCCGGACCGGTCAAGCCGACCGAGCACCACCGCCGTCCACGACACACCAACGAGGGGAACGTTAGTGAATCTGCGCGCTCTCACCAGGGGAGACGCCGCCGTCGCAGGTGCGGCCGTCCTGCTCTTCATCGCCTCCTTCCTGCCGTACTGGACCGTCGACTGCAGTGGCAGGTACTGCGGCGACACGTCGCAGAACGCCTGGGACAGCGTCCTGTTCCCCGTCCTGCCCTCGGTCTTCCTGCTCGGCATCCTCGCCGCCGTGCTGATCCTGGTGCAGCGCTTCCAGGGTGAGGCCGCCGCCAACCGCCAGGTGCTCGGCCTGCGGCTGGACCAGTGGGGCATCGCCTTCGCCGTCGCCGCGCTCTGGACCTCGATCTGGTCCCTGGGCGGCGGCCCGAAGGGCCTGGACCACGGCTTCGGCGCCTGGCTCGCCGTCATCTCGCTGATCGTGCTGGCCGGTGCCGCCGCGGCGAGCCCGCTGATCCCCGCGCTCAAGGCGCCCCTGGTCACCGACAAGCCGGCCGTCCCGCAGGGCTACCCGGGCGGCTACCCGGGCCCGCAGGCCGGCCAGCCGGGCCAGCCCGGCCAGTACGGTTACCCGGCCCCCGGCCAGGACCCGCTCCAGGCGCAGCCGCCGGCGTTCGGCGGCCAGCCCGGCGGTTACGGCTACCCGGCCCCGCAGGGCGGTCAGCCCCAGGCCGGCCAGCCGCAGGACGCCGCGGCCCAGCACGCCGCCCAGCAGGCTCCGGCCCCCCAGGCCCAGCCCGCCCCGGCGGCTCCGGCGGCTCCGGCTGCCGACTTCGCGCCGTTCTGGTTCGCCGTCCCGGCGCCGCGTCAGCTGGCCCCGAAGGACAACCCGGCCGGGGCCCCGGTCGGCGAGCTGGTCCCGGGCACCTGGTACCTGGCGGTCGAGCAGCGCGGCGCCGCGCTGGTCGCCCAGCTCCAGGACGGCTCGCAGGGCCTGCTGACCGACACCACGGGCATCCAGCGCGGCTGACCCGTCGCCACCGCCGCACGGCGGTCGCACGCAACGCCGAAGGGCGGGACCGGATCGATCCGGTCCCGCCCTTCGGCGTTCGTTCCCCGTGGCGGCCACCGAGGTCGTCGGCCCCCCGTGGCGGCCGCCGACGCCCGCCTCAGTGGCGGCGTGCGCGGGCGGGTGCGCGCCTCAGCAGCAGTCCTGCACCACCAGTCCGGCGGGCAGCTGCTCACCGCCGAAGACCGCGACCGTGGCCGGGTCGCCGCCGAGCGCGGCGACGGCCAGCAGCAGCGCGCCCGCCGTCCAGGTGGTGCGCTCCTCGGGCCAGATGGCGTCGTCCTCGAACACGTACCCGGTCCAGTACGAGCCGTCGGTGTGCCGCAGGTGCTTCTGGATCCAGCGCAGGATGTCCACCGCACGGTCGGACTCGCCGACCGCCCAGAGCGCGAGGGCCAGTTCGGCGCTCTCCCCGCCGGTCACCCAGGGCCGGTCGCTGACGCAGCGCACGCCGAGGCCGGGGACGACGAAGCGGTCCCAGTCCCGTTCGATCCGCTCCAGTGCGGCCGTTCCGCGCAGCGCGGTGCCGAGCACCGGGTAGTACCAGTCCATCGAGAAGCGGTCCTTGTCGAGGAACCGCTCGGGGTGGTGGGCGATGGCGTGCCGCAGCCGGCCGGCCGCCAGCTCCCAGTCGGGCTGCGGCTCCTCCAGGTAGTCGGCGATGGCCAGGCCGCAGCGGAGCGCGTGCAGGATCGAGGACGAGCCGGTGAGCAGCGCCTCGTCGGGCGCCTCGCCGTTCTCGTCGACCCGCCAGGAGATCGGCCCGCCGGGCAGCCGCAGGCCGACGATGAAGTCCAGGGCGCGCCTGACCACGGGCCAGATCCAGTCCAGGAAGGCGTCGTCGCCGGTGCTGAGGTGGTGGTGCCAGACCCCGACCGCGATGTAGGCGCAGAAGTTGGTCTCCTTGGCCGGGTTGGAGACCTCGCCGTCGGTGCCGCCCTGCCCGTAGGCGTAGGCCGCGTACCAGGAGCCGTCGGGGTTCTGGCGGGCCGCCAGCCAGCGGTAGGCGGCCTCGGCGGCGGCGTGCTCGCCCGCGGTGTCGAGGGCCATCGCGGCCTCGGTGTGGTCCCACGGGTCGAGGTGGTGGCCGGTGAACCACGGTATGGCGCCATCGGCCTGCTGCTCGGCGAGGATGCTGCCGACCGTGCGGGCGGCCTGCTCGGCGTCGAGCACCCCGTCCAGCAGCAGCACCTCGGGAACGGCGGCGGTCACTCGCCGGCCCGCCCGGTCTCGGCCCGGTCCGCCTCGGCACCGGCCGGCTCGGCACCGACCGGCTCGGCACCGACCGGCTCGGCACCGACCGGCTCGGCGCGGTTGGGCTCGGCGCGGTTGGGCTTGGAGGCGTAGGCGACGAAGCTCTTGCCGATGACCGGGTTGAGCGCCTTCTCGGCGGCCTTGGTGAGGGTGCTGATCACCGGGGTGCCGACGATGTCCCAGACCAGCAGCTGGTGGTAGGCCTTGACCGGCAGCGCCTTGTCGTTGTCCACGCCGACCGCGCACTTGATCCACCAGTACGGCGCGTGCAGCGCGTGCGCGTGGTGGGTGCCGTACGGCTCCAGGCCGGCGTCCTTGAGCTTGCCGAGCAGTTCGTCACCGCGGTAGATGCGGATGTGGCCGCCCTCGACCTCGTGGTACTCGTCGGAGAGCGCCCAGCAGATCTTCTCCGGCAGCCAGCGCGGCACGGTGACGGCGAGCAGGCCGCCGGGCTTGAGGACGCGGAACATCTCGTTGAGCACGCCCTTGTCGTCGGGGATGTGCTCCATCACCTCGGAGATGATGATCTTGTCGAAGTACTCGTCCTCGAACGGCAGGGCCAGCGCGTTGCCCTCCATGGCGACCGCCGACGCGCCCTCGGGGGCCTCGCCCGCCTGCTCCATGGCCGCGAACCACTTCCTGACCTCGGCGATCTCCTCGGTGTTCTGGTCGAGGGCGATCACGTTGGCCCCGCGTCGGTAGCACTCGAACGCGTGCCGCCCCCCGCCGCAGCCCAGGTCGAGCACCCGGTCGCCGGGGGCGAGCGGGAAGCGCGAGAAATCAACGGTCAGCACTGCGGGGCTCCCATTCCTTTGGTACCAAGCGTTTCTGACGCCACGTCAGAACTGTGGGGGACAGCGTGAGAACAGGGTGACCTGCCGGACGGCCGACGGGGCGACGCGCCGGGTACCGTCCCGGCCGGGCGGCCGGTCCGGTCCGGCGGCCCGTCAGGCCACGTAGCGCCAGCCCGGACCGGAGCGGGCCCGCTGCCCGACGCCGGTGGCGATCGCCGCCCGGTAGCCCTCGACGGTCAGTTCGGCGGCCCGCTGCCAGGTGAACCGTTCGAGCACCCGCTCGCGCCCGGCCCCGCCGAGCGCGACGCGCAGCTCCGGATCGTCCAGCAGCCGGCCGAGTGCCGCCGCCAGCGCGTCCGCGTCGCCCGGCGGAACGGCGAGACAGCTCTCGCCGTCCGGCCCGGCCACCTCCGGGATCGCCCCGCCGGTGGTGGCGACCAGCGGCGTCGCGGTGGCCATCGCCTCGGCGGCGGGCAGCGAGAAGCCCTCGTACAGGGAGGGCACGCAGGCCACCTCGGCCGAACGGTAGAGGTCGACCAGCTCCTGGTCGGTCAGGCCGCTGCGGAACTCGATGTGCTCCTCCAGGCCGAACCGGCGCACCGCGTCGGCGACCGGCCCGCGCTCCTTCTGCGGCTTGCCGACCACGACCAGGTGGGCGTCCCGCTCGGTGCGGACCTTGGCCAGCGCCTCCACCAGGTACACCAGACCCTTGAGCGGGACGTCCGCGCTGGAGGTGGTGACGATCCGGCCGGGCACCCGGCGCACCGTCTCCGACGGGGACCAGAGCCGCGTGTCGGCGCCGATCGGCACCACCGAGACCGCGCCGGGCGCGGCGCCCAGGTGCTCGACGATCTCCCGCTTCGAACTGCCGGAGACGGTGATGATGTGGTCCAGCCGGGCGGCCACCCGGCGCTGCATCCGGGTGAAGGCGTACCAGCGGCGCAGCGACAGCCGCCGCAGCCGGGTGGGGGCCGCGTCCAGCTCCAGCTGCCGGTCCACGGTGATCGGGTGATGGATCGTGGTGACCAGCGGGAAGCCGTGCCGTCCCAGGCCGAGCAGGCCGTAGCCGAGGGTCTGGTTGTCGTGCACCACGTCGTAGCGGCCCTTGTGCAGGGCGAGGTGGCGGCGGGCGCGCAGCGAGAAGGTCAGCGGCTCGGGGAAGCCGCCGGTGCGCATGGTGGCGACCTCCAGCACGTCCACCGGCCCCCGGTACTCGGCGAGGCCCGGGGTGCGGAACGGGTCGTCGGCGCGGTAGAGGTCCAGGCTGGGCAGCTCCACCAGCCGGACCGAGCCGGGGCCCTCGACCTCGTCCAGTACGGGGTAGGGCTGAGCACCGATCACGTCCACGTGGTGGCCGAGCCGGGCCAGTTCACGGGAGAGGTGTCGTACGTAGACGCCCTGGCCGCCGCAGAACGGGTCGCCGCGGTACGACAGCAGGGCAATCCGCAGCGGTTGCGCGGTCATCCTCGGCCCCCATCTCTGCTACTAGGTGTGCTGCCGGTCGCTAAAGTAGATCAGGTTTCAGTGTGGTGTGGAGTTCACCAGTGACCATGTGAACAATGAGAGACCTCGAAGATACCGGCCCGTAGCTTCCCGTCAGGAGCCAGGGCTGGTGATTCACGCCACGCCGGAGCACCCGACCGACCTGCCGGACCCACCTCGCGGGACCGGCCGGCCCGGCATGCTCCGGAGCTGTTCCGGACCTGCTCCGGCACTCCAGGAGCACCCCGCCACTCTCGCGCACCGGGAGCACCCTTGCACTCGCCAGCCGCACCGAATGCCGCACCGCCCGCCGACGCACCATCCGCTCCCCGCACCGCACCGGGCTCCGTGCCGAACCCCGTGCCGAACCCCGCGACGCCCGCCGACGCGCACCCGGCGCCGGCCCCCGCGACGCACCCCGCACCGGCCACCGCGCCCTCCGCCGTACCGCCCCCCGACGGCCCGCCGCTGACCGCCCGACAGGCCGAGCGGCGCCACCGGATCCTGCGGTCCGCGACCGTGCTGGCGGCCCGCGGCGGGTACGAGGCGGTGCAGATGCGGGAGGTCGCGGAGGGCGCGCAGGTGGCGCTCGGCACCCTGTACCGCTACTTCCCGTCGAAGGTACATCTGCTGGTCGCGGTGATGCTGGAGCAGTTGCAGGGCCTCCAGGAGCAGGTCCGGCGGCACCCGCCGGCCGAGCGCGAACCGGCGCCGCGGGTCGCCGAGACGCTCACCCGGGCGTTCCACGCGCTCCAGCGCGAACCGCTGCTCGCGGAGGCGATGGTCCGGGCGCTCTCCTTCGCCGACCGCTCGGTCAGCACCGAGGTGGACCTCGTGAGCACGGCCACCGGGCAGCTGATCCTGGACGCGATCGGCCAGTCCGGACCGCCCACCGAGAGCCAGCGTGCCGCCGTCCGGGTGATGGAGCACACCTGGCACTCGGCGCTGGTGTCCTGGCTCTCCGGCCGGTCCTCGATCGCCGAGGTCCGCGCCGACCTGAACACCGCCGCCCGACTGCTCACGCTGCCCTGACCGCCCGGCCCCGGCGGCTGCCGCTCCGCCGGCCGGCCGCCGCCCTGACACCGGCCCGACGCCCGCCCGCCACCGCCGCGGCGGCCGCACCGCCGGTGCCCGGCGGACGCCGTGCCGGTGCCGTGTCAGCACCGAGGCGCCGCTCCGCCGCCGGCGTCCCACCGCCGTGCCGCCACGCACCCCGCCCAAGTGGAACCTGTTCTCGTCAGGGCGGGTCGGACGGGCGCCGAACGGCGGCTAGAGTCGACCCGCAGGACAACTCCATCCCGCTTCTCCTCCGGGGAAAGCCGGTGCGAATCCGGCACTGACCCGCAACCGTGAGCCCGGTGGACAGCCGGGCGAGTCGGAGTGCCCGGGGAGGGGCGAGCGGCCGGACCGGGCACACCCGTGCCCGGCACCGTCGAGGACTACGGAGGGCCCCCGGGCCGCCACCGCTCACCGAAAGGCTCATCTCCACCATGCACACCGCCGCCCGTCTGGGCGCCGCCGCCCTGTCCGCCGCACTGCTCACCGGCACCGCCGCCGCACCGGCCCTCGCCGACAGCCCCTCGCCCGGTGCCGTCACCGTCCCCGAGGGCCTGTACGGCAAGAGCGACCCGCAGTTCGACGGCGTGTGGCGGCAGTCGCTCGCCCTCACCGCGCTGGCCGGCGCCAAGGTGACGCCCGCCGACTCCGCCGTCTCCTGGCTCACCGGCCAGCAGTGCGCGGACGGCGGCTGGCCCTCGTTCCGCGCGGACGCCACCGCGGCCTGCGACGCCACCACCGAGGACAGCAACGCGACCACCCTCGCCATCCAGGCGCTGGTCGCGCTCGGTGGGCACCAGGACGCCGTCGACAAGGGCGTCCAGTGGCTGAAGACCAACCAGAACGCGGACGGCAGCTGGGCCTACAACCCCGGCAGCCCGGGCGACGCCGACTCCACCGGTCTCGCCGTCAGCGCCCTGTTCGCCGCCAAGGTGGACCCGGCCGGCGTCGCCAAGGCCGGAAAGAACGCCTTCGACGGGCTGGCGCTCTTCCAGCTCGGCTGTGCCGCCCCGGCCGACCAGCGCGGAGCCTTCGCCTACCAGCCCAAGCCGGACGGCACGTTCGAGCCGAACGCCCTCGCCACCGGCCAGGCCTCGCTGGCCGCGGCCGGCGGGAAGCTGCCGGTCACCAACACCAACCGGACCGACGCCGCGCCCAAGGCGCTCGTCTGTGCGGACGGCTCCACCGGCGCCACCGGCGCCACGTCGACGGCCGTGCCGCGCGCCGACTCCGGCGAGGCCGCCGGCGCCTACGTCACCGCGCAGCTCGCGGCGGGCGGGCAGCACCTCACCCTCACCACCCCCGGTGCCGCTCCCACCCCCGACCACACGGCCACCGCGTGGGCCGCGCTCGGCCTGATCCAGGGCGGCCACCCGCAGCAGGCCGCCGGCGCGGTCGACTGGCTGGCCAAGGAGGGCACCACCTGGACCAAGGGCGGCACCGACGCCGCCGCCACGGCCAGCCTGCTGCTCGTCGCCCAGGCCGCCCACCGCGACCCGGCCTCGTTCGGCGGCGACCTGGTCGCGCAGCTGACCGCCCTCGGCCCGGCGCCGAAGGCGGCCGCCCCGGCGGCTTCGGGTTCGGCCTCTGCTCCGGCGAAGGAGGAGAAGAAGGACGGCGGCATCAGCCAGTGGTGGCTGATCGGCGTCGGCCTCCTCATCGGCATCGGCGGCGGCCTGGTCCTGAGCCTCCAGCGCAAGCGCGGCCCGAAGCTGTGACCAGCCCCGGCGAGCCGGCCGGCGCGGACGGGTCGGCCGGCGCTGGCGGAACGGCGGGCCCGGACGGGACGGCGGGCCCGGACGGGACGGCCCGCGCGAGCGGGTCGACCGGCGCGAGCGGGTGCCCGGGGGACCGGTCGGACTCGGCCGGCCTGAGCGGGTCGGCCGGGGCGGCTGTCCGCTGTGGCCGGCGGGTGACGCCCGCGGTCGTCCGGTTCGTCGCCGGGGTGGTGGCCGGGGTGCTGATCCTGCTGGTGCTCGGGGCGGCCCCGGCCCAGGCCGCCGGGTACCGGTACTGGTCGTTCTGGAAGTGGTCCGGCAGCGCCTGGGCGTACCAGCAGCAGGGGCCAACGGTCTACGTGCCGCAGGACGGCGGCGTGGACGGGTGGCGCTTCGCCGTCAGTCCGGACGGCGGCCGGGACGCCGCCCGTCCCGGCACCGACGCGGACTTCGCCACCATCTGCGGAGCCACGCCCGAGCAGCAGGGGCGCAAGCGGGTGGGCGTGGTCCTGGACTTCGGCACCGCCGCCGACTCCGCCGGCGAAACCCCGCCCGGACGCCGCACCGCCTGCGCCGTCGTGCCCGGCAACGCCAGCTCGGCGGAGGTGCTGGCCACCGTAGCCCCGCCGCTGCGGTACGACAGCAACGGACTGCTGTGCGCCATCGCCGGCTACCCGAAGTCCGGGTGCGCCGACCAGCTCGGCGCAGCCGGGCAGCCCTCGTCCGAGGCCACCCTCGTCGCCGTCCGCGACGATCCCGCGCCCGGTTCCGACGGCCCGGACCTCGGAGTGATCGGCGGCGCCGTACTCGTCACCGCCCTCGCCGCGGGCGCCGTCTGGCAGGTGCGCCGACGACGGTGAACCCGGGCGAATATGTAGACCGGTCCATAGATGCCGACGCGGCCAACCTGGCCGACTCAGTCGACCCGGCCAACCCCGCCAACCCGGCCAACCCGGCCAACCCGGCCGGCATGAATCGAATATACCGATCGGTCTACATATGTAGACCGGTCCATATATACCGACCGGTCTACAGATAACGGCCCCACCGCGAACACGCCGGAGTGGGAAGTCGGCCCAGTCGACTTCCCACTCCGGGCCTAGCCCCCAGCGCCCGGCCCCCGGCGCCCGGCGCCCGGCGCCCGCCCGCGAACGCCCCAGCCCACCAGCCGCCGCCCATCCGCCGACCCGCTCGCCCACCGGCCACCGGCCACCGGCCACCGGCCACCGCCCACCGGCCCATCACCCCGCGACCCGCCAACCGCTCCCTCCCCCAGCCCACCCGCGCCGACCTGGACCCCCTCCGCCGTGACCACACCCCGCGCCGCCGGCCCGCCCCGCGCCGCCCGCTCCCGCCGCCCGCCCATCGGCCCCCGCCAACTGCATCCCGGGGCCTGGTGGCTGTGGGCGCTGGGCCTGGGCGCGGCGGCGACCCGCACCACCAATCCGCTCATCCTCCTGCTCCTCGCCGCCGTGGCCGGCTACGTCGTGGCCGCCCGCCGCGGCGATGCGCCGTGGTCGCGCTCGTACGGCGCGTTCCTCCGGCTCGGACTGCTGGTGCTGGGCATCCGCCTGGTGTTCGCCGTAGTGCTCGGTTCGCCGGTCCCGGGGACGCACGTCCTCTTCACCCTCCCCGAGGTGCCGCTGCCCACCTGGGCACAGGGCGTGCGGATCGGTGGCCGGGTCACCGTCGAGGGTCTCCTCGCCGCGTTCTACGACGGCCTGCGCCTGGCCACCCTGCTGGTCTGCGTCGGCGCCGCGAACGCCCTCGCCAGCCCGGCCCGCCTGCTGCGCACGCTTCCCGGCGCGCTCTACGAGGCGGGCGTGGCCGTCGTCGTGGCGATGACCTTCGCGCCGAACCTGGTCGCCGATGTCCGGCGGCTGCGGGCCGCCCGCCGTCTGCGCGGGCGCACCGACCGGGGCATCGCCGCCGTACTGAGCGTCGGGATTCCCGTCCTGGAGGGCGCGTTGGAGCGCTCGGTGGCGCTCGCCGCTGCAATGGACACCCGCGGCTTCGGCCGCACCACCGACATCCCGCCGCGTCTCGCCCGCACCACCGCCGCGCTCACCCTGGCCGGCCTGCTCGGCGTCTGCCTCGCCACGTACGGGCTGCTGACCGCCGGCGGCACCGGCTGGGCCCTGCCCGTGCTGCTGCTCGGCCTGGCCGCGGCCTTCACCGGACTGCTGCTCGGCGGACGCCGTTCCACCAGGACGCGCTACCGGCCCGACCCGTGGGCGCTGCCGGAGTGGCTGACCGCCGGTTCGGGCGTGGCCGTGGCCGGGCTGACGATCTGGCTGTCCGCGCGCGACCCGGCCGCCTTCGCCCCCACCGTCGTCCCGCCGACCGCCCCCACCCTGCCACTGGCCGCCGTGGTCGCCGTCCTGATCGGCCTGGTCCCGGCGTTCGCCGCGCCGCCACCACCCCGGAGGGCTTCGTGACCACCCCGGAGGACCTCATGGCCACCCCCACCCGGCCCACCACCCCGCACCGGGCCGCCACCCGAGCCACCGCCCGGCTCACCACCCCGCACCGGGCCACCACCCGGCCCACCACCCCGCACCAGCCCCGGAGGGCCTCGTGATCACCTTCGACCAGGTCTCCGTCCAGTACTCCGACGCCGCGGCCCCCGCCCTGAGCGGTGTCGACCTGACGATCCCCGAGGGCGAACTCTGCCTGCTGGTCGGCCCGTCGGGCTCCGGCAAGTCCACCCTCCTGGGCACGGTCAGCGGCCTCGTCCCGCACTTCACCGGCGGCGTGCTGCACGGCCGGGTCACCGTCGGCGGGCGCGACACCCGCGAGCACCGGCCGCGCGAACTCGCCGATCTGGTGGGCACGGTGGGCCAGGACCCGCTGGCACACTTCGTCACCGACACGGTCGAGGACGAACTCGCCTACGGCATGGAGTCGTTGGGCCTGGCCCCGGACGTGATGCGCCGCCGGGTCGAGGAGACGCTCGACCTGCTCGGCCTTGCCGACCTCCGTGACCGCGCCCTCGGCTCCCTCTCCGGCGGCCAGCAGCAGCGCGTCGCGATCGGCTCGGTGCTCACCGTCCACCCGCGCGTGCTGGTCCTGGACGAGCCCACCTCCGCGCTCGACCCGGGCGCCGCCGAGGAGGTGCTGGCCGTGCTGCAGCGGCTGGTCCACGACCTCGGCACCACCGTGCTGATGGCCGAGCACCGGCTGGAGCGGGTCGTCCAGTACGCCGACCAGGTCCTGTTGCTCACCCCCGGCGCGCCACCCGTCCTCGGTGAGCCCGCCGCGGTGATGGCGCACTCGCCCGTCCACCCGCCCGTGGTCGGCCTCGGCCGGCTCGCCGGCTGGGACCCGCTGCCGCTCTCCGTCCGCGACGCCCGCCGCAAGGCGGCCGGCCTCCGCGCACGGCTCGACGGCCTGCACCCGGACGCCGCTCCCGCGCCCACCGGCACGCCCGTCGCCGAGACGGGACGCCTCGCCGTCAGGCGCGGCCCCGTCCCCGCCCTCCGTGGCGTGGACCTCGCCCTCCACCCCGGCGAGATCACCGCGCTCATGGGCCGCAACGGCGCCGGGAAGTCGACCCTGCTCGGCGCCCTGGTCGGCCTGCACGCGCCTGCCGCCGGCAGTGCCCGGGTCGGCGGGCTCACCCCGCACCGCAGCCGGCCCGCCGACCTGATCCGCCAGGTCGGACTCGTCCCCCAGGACCCGCGCGACCTGCTCTACGGCGAGAGCGTCACCGCCGAGTGCGCCGCCGCCGACGCCGACGCGGGCGCCACCCCCGGCACCTGCCGCGCCCTGGTCGAACGGCTGCTGCCCGGCATCGCCGACACCACCCACCCCCGCGACCTCTCCGAGGGCCAGCGGCTCACCCTGGCCCTGGCCGTCGTCCTCACCGCCCGGCCCCCGCTCCTGCTGCTCGACGAGCCGACCCGCGGCCTCGACTACGCCGCCAAGTCCCGCCTGGTCGAGATCCTGCGCGCGCTCGCCGCCGACGGCCACGCCGTCCTGCTCGCCACCCATGACGTGGAACTGGCCGCCGAACTCGCCCACCGCACGGTGATCCTGGCCGAGGGCGAGATCGTCGCGGACGGTCCGACGCCCGAAGTGGTGGTCTCCTCGCCCGCGTTCGCCCCGCAGGTCGCCAAGATCCTCACCCCCTCCCCCTGGCTCACCGTCCACCAGGTCGAGCGGGCCCTCGACGGGAGCGCCGGATGAGCCGCCCGACCCCTCCCGACGGCCCCGTCCCTCCCGACGGCCCCGTCCCACCCGGCAACCCGACCCCACCCGGCAGCCCGGCCCCTCCCCCCAACACCCTCCCCCTCGGTCGCCCCGTCCCCCTGGGCCGCCGCTCGGTCGCGACGCTGCTCCTCACCTCCCTGGTCGGCGTGGCCGCCTTCGGCTGGCCGCTGCTCGCCGCGACCGACTCCGCGCTGGTCGGCCACGCGACCGACGCCCCTTGGCTGTTCGCCCTGCTCCTGCCGCTGCTGCTCGCCGTCGTGGTCGCCCAGATCTCCGAGGGCCGCACGGCGGGCGGCGGCGCTCCGGGACTGGACGCCAAGTCGGTCGCCCTGCTCGGCGTGCTGGCCGCCGCGGGAGCGGCCCTGCGCCCGCTCGGCGCCGGCACGGCCGGGCTGGAGCCGATGTTCTTCCTCATGGTGCTGTCCGGACGGGTGCTCGGCCCGGGCTTCGGCTTCGTGCTCGGCTCGCTCTCGATGTTCGCCTCCGCCCTGCTGACCGGCGGAGTGGGCCCCTGGCTGCCGTTCCAGATGCTCGCCATGGGCTGGGTCTGCCTCGGCGCCGGTCTGCTCCCGGGCCCCGCCACCCTGCGCGGCCGCCGCGAACTCGCCCTGCTGGCCGGGTACGGGGCGGTGGCCTCCGTCCTCTACGGCACGGTCATGAACCTCCAGGGCTGGCCCTACATCGCCGGCCTGGCGAGCTCGATCTCCTTCGTCCCCGGCGACCCGGTCTCCGCCAACCTGGTCCGCTTCGCCGCCTACTGCCTCACCACCTCGCTCGGCTGGGACCTCCCCCGCGCCGCCCTCACCGTCGTCCTCTGCCTCAGCCTCGGCACCCCCCTCCTGCGCGCCCTGCGCCGGGCCAGCCGCCGCGCCGCGTTCGCCGCCCCGGTGGAGTTCCGCCCGCCCGGGGAGGCACCGTAGGGACGTAACCACCCGGCCGGGAACGGGGACCGGCCCGGAACGGGGACCGGACGGGAAGGGGACTGGACCGGCAGTGGGCCGGTCAGGATTGCACCGGGTCACCGATCCGACCCGCGAAGGCGACGGGTCCGTGTTGAGCATCGATCCGTTCTCCTTGGCCGACGCCACCCTGGTGTCGGTTGTGGCCGCCGTTCTCTGCACGGGGACCAAGGCCGTCGCGGCGCTCGACGTTGCCGCGTTCGCTGGTCCCGGGAGTCGAGGCGTTCGGCGAACTGCGCTCGACATGGCGGCGTTCCCGGACCGACGGCACGAGCGAGGGTACAACCGGGCCGCCACGCCGTGCAGGGCCTGAGGCAACAGGAGCCGCCGCAGTACCGGCGGAAGCCACCGCAGTCCGTCGCCACCACAGTCCGTAGCAGCAGTCCGTGGCAACCGTCCGGCTCCACCGCAGCCCTCAGACCGCCCGCAGGGCACCCGGGCGGCGGCCGGTGAGGCGGTCGAGTGCGGCGGCGGTCGCCTCGTCGGCCGGGAGGTGGACGACGATCCGCTGGTCGTCGTCGGCGGGCAGTTCGAGCGTCTCGTAGGCGAGCCGCAGCTCCCCCACCTCCGGGTGGACGACCCGGGTGAGCCCGTTCGCCTGCGGCAGCCCGGGCACGGACTCCAGCCGGCCGGAGAACTCCGCTCCGCACGCGACGGTCAACTCGTCCATCAACGCGCCGACATGGGCGTCCGACCGCCCCGGTCCCTGCTTGATGGCGGCGACCTGCTCGTCGGCGACCCGGTCCCAGTCCGGATAGGCCGCGCGCGCCCGCGGATCGGTGAAGACGAACCGCGCGAGGCTCGGCCGCCTGCCGTCCAGCAGTCCGACCGGCCCGGCCAGCCGCCGGTAGCCTTCCGTGCAGGCCAGGATCTCGCTCAGCCTGTTCAACACCAGGGCGGGAGCCGGTTCCAGGTGGTCCAGCAAGGCCTGCACGGTCGGCCGGACCACCCGGTTCGGCCCGGCGCCTCCCGTACAACTGAAGCCCGGATCGGCACCCTTGACGAGCCGGTGCAGGTGGACCCGCTCGGCGGCGGTGAGCCGCAGCGCGTCCGCCAGCGCCGACAGCACCGGAGGTGACGGCCGCCGGTCCCGCCCCTGCTCCAGCCTGGTGACGTACTCGACACTGACCCCGGCGATCGTCGCCAGCTCCGCGCGACGCAGTCCGGGCGTACGCCGCCGCGGTCCGACGGGCAGCCCGGCCTCGGCCGGCGTGACGGCCTCACGGCGGAGGCGGAGGAAGAGGCCCAGCTCGTTGTCGCTCACCCGCCGAACGTAACACCCGTCCCCGGAGCGGATCGTGGCCCTGCCACTACCACTCTCCAGCCGGTCTCCCTCCCGGATCGTCCCGCCCGGCAGATTGGAGTCGTCAGGCCCGCCCCGGGCCACCCGACAACCCACGGAGCACCCCCATGTCCAATGAACGACTCAACCTCGCAGTGCTGGTCGGCAGTGTCCGGGACGGCCGCTTCGGCCCGGTCGTGGCGAACTGGTTCACCGAACAGGCCGGACGGCACGGCGAGTTCGCCGTTGACCTGATCGACCTGGCGGACTTCGACATCCCGCTCGAACTGCCCTCCGTGCCACCGGCGATGCAGCCCGACCTGCCCCGCCCCGCCGGGATGGCCGAGCTGACCCGGCGGCTCAGGACCGCCGACGCGGTCGTCGTGGTGACGCCCGACTACAACCGCAGCTTCCCGGCCGCCCTGAAGGCCGCCATCGACTGGCACTACACCGAGTGGCAGGCCAAGCCGATCGGCTTCGTCGGCTACAGCGGCGCCAGCGGCGGCCTGCTGGCGATCGAGCAACTGCGCCAGGTGTTCAACGAGTTGCACGCCCACACCGTCCGGGAGTACGTCTCCTTCCCCCGCTACTACCTGCTCTTCTCGCCGGACGGCACCCTCATCGCCCCGGAGGAGCCGGAGGGCTCGGCCAAGGTCCTGCTCGACCAACTGCACTGGTGGGCTGCGGTCCTTCACGACGCCCGCCGCGACCGCCCGTACGTCGCCGGCCGGTGACCCGTCCGACACCCCGGGGCGCCGGAACCCTCCGTCAACCCGGGCCCGGAGACGCGTCGTTGCGCCGCCGGACAGCCGTCGTCGAAGTGGTGAGGAGGTGGCGAGGAGGGGTGGTCGGCCGGGAGTGGCACGGATACCGTGATCGCATGAAACAGGACGATCAGTTACTCCTCAGCTCGTCGTTCGGCACGGCGGCGGGCGCGTACGCCGAACACCGCCCGGACTACGCGCAGGCCGCGGTGAGTTGGGCGATCGAACCCGCGCCCGGCCTCCGGGTGCTCGACCTCGGCGCCGGAACCGGCAAGCTCACCGCCACGCTGGTCGCGGCGGGTGCCGAGGTCACGGCGGTCGAGCCCGACCCGGCGATGCTGGCCGAACTGCGCCGTGGACTGCCGACGGTCCGCGCCCTGCAGGGCAGCGCCGAGGCGATCCCGCTGCCGGACGCCTCCGTCGACGTCGTGCTGGCCGGCAACGCCATGCACTGGTTCGACATGGCGGTCGCGGGACCGGAGATCGCCAGGGTCCTGGCACCCGGCGGCGTCCTGGCCGGCCTGTGGAACCTCCTGGACGACCGGGTCGAGTGGGTCGCCGGGCTCACGCGGGTCAGCCCGGTCGAGGCCATCGGTCCCCGCGACACGCCCGCCAGTTGGCGCGCCGAGACGGCCGGGATGCACCTTCCCAAGACGGACGCGGCCGCCCGGTTCGGCTCACCGGAGCAGGCCGAGTTCCCGCACGGGCAGCGCCGCACCGCCGAGTCCCTCGTGGCGACCCTCGCGACGAGGGCCGGGATGCTGGTCATGCCGGAGCAGGAGCGGGAGGCCGCGCTCGGCCGGGTCCTCGCCTACCTCGCGGGTCAACCGGACACCACCCACGGCGAGTTCACCCTCCCGATGCTGACCGGCGTGCTGCGCGTCCGGCGGCTGTGAGGCATCGCGCCAAGCGGAATCGAAAACACTTCGGTCCCCACCCCGTCAGGGAGGGGACCGAAGGACGAGCAGGCGCGGCGCCGGATGCGGCGGCCGCGGTGTGGTGACCTCCGCGGCCCCGACCGGTACGTCCGGCCGGGGCCCGCGAAGAAAGGGCCGGACCAGGCCCTGGGGCCGCACCAAGGCTCGGGCCTGACCAAGCCATTGGGCTGGACCATGCCTTCGGGCCGGACCAGACCTTCGGGCCGGACTAGGCCTTGGGGCCGGCCGACTGGACGACCTCGAAGGACCACAGGGTGGAGCCGGTCGCCGCGGGGCGCTGCGGGGCCTCGCCCTCGGCGGGCGGCGGGCCCTGGCGGTGGGCGGCCTGCATGGGGCCCTCCATCCAGGCCTTGAAGTCCTCCTCGCTGCGCCAGCGGGTGTAGACGAGGTAGCTGTCGGTGCCCTCGACCGGGCGGAGCAGCTCGAACCACTCGAAGCCGTCCGAGTTCTCGACGGCCCCGGCCCGGGAGGCGAAGCGCTTCTCCAGCACCTCACGCTGTTCGGCCGGAACGGTCAGCACGTTGATCTTCACGACGGACACGCCGCACCTCCTCGTTCACCGCGGCCCGTGCGGGCCGCGGTTCTGATGTGTGTCAGCAGCAGTCTGCTACACCACACACCACCGGCCGGACCAAGGCCGGGCGGAGATCCGTGGAGGTCGGACGGAGGCCGGCGAAGGTCAGGCGAAGGTCAGGCGATCCACCCCGGGGTGAAGCGGTCCTCCTCCGGGTCGCCCACCTTGAACACCCGGGCGCCGCCCGGCGCGGTGACGACGGCACTGAAAGCGGCCTCGGCGGTGATCCGGCGCGCCACCCCGGCCGGCAGGACGACGGTGTCACCGGCCGCCACGGTGAGGGTGTCGTCACCGAGTTCGACGGTCGCGCCGCCGGACACGACCGCCCAGATCTGCTCGGCGTCGAATACGTGCAGCGGGCCCTGCCCGCCCTCCTTCATCTCGACCCGCCACAGGGAGTTGGTGGCGCCGCCCTGGGTGGGCGAGGCGAGGGTGGTCATCACGGCGTTGGGCGTCTCGGTGCGACGGGCTTCGGTGCTGCGGATGACGGTCATGCGTGAACCCCCTACAATGGACAATCAAGTTGTCTATATAGTCAATGAGGTTGTCCATCTTGTCAAGCGACTCCGCACCCCCGGGTTTCGAGCTGCCGCTCCGCCTCCTCCTCGCCTTCCGCCTGATCATCGACGAGCTGCACGAGCGCATCGCCCGCGAGGGCCACCCGGACCTGCGCCCGATGCACGGGTTCGTCTTCCAGGCGATCGGTCCCGGCGGCACGACCGCCGTCGAGCTCGGCCGCCGGCTGGGCGTCTCCAAGCAGGCCGCCGGCAAGACCGTCGAGCAGCTCGAACAGCTCGGTTACGTCGAGCGCGGAAGCGACCCGGACGACGCCCGCCGCAAGGTGGTCCGGCTCACCGCACGCGGCACCGACTGCCTCGTCCGCTCCGCCCGGATCTTCGACGAGCTGCGCACCCAGTGGTCCGAGACGCTCGGCGAGGAGCGGCTGCGCGCCCTGGAGTCGGACCTGCGCGCACTCGCCCCCGGCGACCCGTTCCGCCTCGACACCCCTCGCTGGTTCGGTTCGCCCTGAGGGCGGTTCACCCTGAGGGCGGTTCACCCTGAACACGGCTCGCCCTGAGGGCGGTTCGCCCTCAGGGATGAGGCGGCCGCACTCAGAACGAACGTCCCTCCGCGTGGTACGGGTGCTCCGGTCCGACCAGGTCCGGCCGGTCCGGTCGGTCGCGCTCGTCGGCGCAGAGGGCGGAGGAGAGCCGGGTCAGCAGGTCGGCGAGGTCCGCGTACTGCTTCTCGTCCCAGTCGCCGAGGAGTTCGGAGAGCTGCTCCCGCCGGGCGGCCACCAGCCTCAGCGCCACCTCCTCGCCCGGTTCGGTGAGCCGCAGCGGGAGACCGCCGGTGCGCGAGGCGAGCCCCCCGCCCTCGACCTCGCGGACGGCCTCGTCGATCACCGCCATCGGGACGATCCGCCGCTCGGCCAGTTCGGCGGGCTCGACCGAGCCGTGGTGGTACATCTGCAACAGCAGCCAGCTGGAGGCCGGTTTGAGGTCCAGTCCGGCGCCCTCGGTGATCCGCCGGAAGAGGTCGCGGCGGGCCTCCCGGGTACTCAGTACCGAGAGGGCGCGGGCGATCTCGTCCAACGAGGACCGCTCGACCGGGTTGAGGCCGATGGACTCGCTGAGGTCGGGGGCGGTGACCGTCGAGCGGAGCTTCTGCTCGCGCAGGAAGAGCGAGAGCACGAAGGCGACGACGGCGACCGGCACCGCGTACAGGAAGACCCGGGTGATCGACTCGGCGTACGCGTGGTAGATCGCGTCCTGCACGTCGGTCGGGAGCCCGGCGATGACGCGCGGGTCGGAGGTGACCGCCCCGGGGCTGAAGCCGGGCGGCAGCGGCACCCCGGCGAGGGCGTCCTGGAGCCGGTCGTTCAGCCCGGACGCGAAGACGGTGCCGAACACGGAGACGCCGAAGGACGCCCCGATGGAGCGGAAGAAGGTGGCGCCGGCGGTGGCGACGCCGAGGTCCTGGTAGCCGACGGAGTTCTGCACGATCAGCACCAGCACCTGCATCACCAGGCCCAGGCCGAGGCCGAAGACGAGGAAGTAGCAGCTCATCTCGAAGGTGCTGCTGTGCTCGTCCAGCCGGGAGAGCAGCAGCAGGCCCACGGTGGTGACGGCCGTTCCGGCGATCGGGAAGATCCGGTAGTGGCCGGTGCGGGCGACGATCTGGCCGGAGCCGATCGAGGTGACCAGCATGCCCAGCACCATCGGCAGCATGTGGATGCCGGACATGGTCGGCGAGACCTGCATGACCACCTGGAGGAAGGTCGGCAGGTAGGTGAGCGCGCCGAACATGGCGAAGCCGACGACGAAGGAGATGACGGCGACCAGGCTGAACGTCCGCGAGCGGAACAGCCGCAACGGCAGCACCGGCTCGGCGGCGGCCCGTTCGACCAGCACGAACGCGACCAGCAGGACGAGGCCCAGCACGCCGAGGCCGACGATCTGCCAGGAGTTCCACTCCCACGTCGTACCGCCGAGGGAGGTCATCAGCACCAGGCAGGTGGCCACCGAGGCGATCAGCACGGTGCCCAGGTAGTCGATCCGGTGCCGCCGCTTCACCTCCGTCCCGTGCAGCACGGCGGCGATCACCACCAGGGCGACCACACCGATCGGCAGGTTGATGTAGAAGACCCAGCGCCAGCTGAGGTTGTCCACGAAGAGGCCACCGAGCAGCGGGCCGAGCACGCTGGTGACGCCGAAGACGGCGCCGAAGAGGCCCTGGTACTTCCCGCGGTCCCGGGGTGAGACCAGGTCACCGACGATGGCCTGCGAAAGCACCATCAGCCCGCCGCCGCCGAGGCCCTGCAGGGCGCGGAAGGCGATCAGTTCGCCCATGTTCTGGGCGATGCCGCAGAGCACCGAGCCCAGCAGGAAGATCACGATCGAGGCCTGGAAGAACCGCTTCCGGCCGTACATGTCGCCGAGCTTGCCCCAGAGCGGGGTGGCCGCGGTCGAGGCGAGCATGTAGGCGGTGACCACCCAGGAGAGGTGCTCCAGTCCGCCCAGGTCGCTGACGATGGTGGGCAGTGCCGTGGAGACGATGGTCTGGTCGAGCGCGGCGAGCAGCATCGCCAGCAGCAGGGCGCTGATCGGGACCCAGAGCCTGGGGACGGCGGCCTCCGGCGGGCCCGGCTCGCTCGCGGGGCTCCGGTCGGACGCGGCGATCGGATCCGTCATGGGGTCTCCGTAGGGGTCGCGGGCCTGGGGCGGGGCGCGGGCCCGGGGTTGCCGGCCCCGGACGGCCGGGGGTCCGTGCGGTCGATCACTCCCGGTTCACCATGCTGTCAGAAATGCCCTGGTTTGCGCCGTTCAGTTGAGCCGAACGCAAGAGCGGCGGCCATCCGGGTGACACTCCGGCCCCGCCGACCGTTCATCAAGTCCCAACCGCCACCAACCGGCACAACACCCCCAGAGCGGGCCGGACGCCCCTGTCCCACCGTCCGGGACGTCCTGCATAATCAGGCGCGTTCGCCCCCGGGAACACGCGTCCGGGCACCTGCGTCCGAGAGAACGTCCGAGCAGGCGTCCGGGAGCAGACGCCCGGGAACGCGCAGGGGGAGCAACGCGAGAACTGATCCGAGACCGAGGAGGACCGGCCGATGCCGGACCAGCACTGCCCGACGTGCGGCACCGCACGCTCCGCCGGGTGCCGGTGCCTCCCGGACCCGAGCCTGACCGAGACCACCGTCCTGCCCCACCTCGAAGGCCCGCCGCTGGTCCGGCCGTACGTGGCGCAGACCGCCGGACAGGTCGCGGACGCCCCGCCGAACGGCGCTCAGGCCGGCGGCGTCCAGGCCGGTGGCGCTCAGGCCGGCGGCGGCGTTGCGGCGGACCCGTTCGCCACCGCCCTGCTGCCACCCGTCCAGCAACCGCCGCTCCAGCAACCGCCGTTCCAGCAGCCCGTCCAGCAACCGCCGTTCCAGCAGCAGCCGCTCCAGGCGCCGACGGCACCTGTGGCACCGATGCCACCGACCGCACCCATGACGCCGCCGGGCCCGATGGCGCCGCCCTCGGTGCAGGCGACGACCGTCCTCCCGCAGGTCCCGCCGGCCGGGCCGGACGCCGGTGCGTACGCGACCACCGTGCTGCCCCCGGTCATGGCGGCGCCCCAGGACGACCAGCACCTCCCCCCCGCCGACGGCGACGAGATCGGCCTCTTCCCCTTCACCCACTCCGCACCGCCCGCCGCCCCCGGGGCCGCGGCGGGCACCGGCGGCCGGGCCGCCCGGCGCGCGGCGGAGCAGGCGGAGGGGGGCGTGTCGGCCCGGCGCAAGGGGCTGCTGGTGGCCGCCGGCGCCGGACTGCTGGCGGTCACCGTCGGCCTGGCGTACGCGGTGACGCCCTCCGACGAGCCGAGCCACCAGGCGCAGCCGGCGCCCTCGACGACCCTGGCGCCCCCGCCGGTCGACCCGACCAAGCCGCCGGAGCCGAGCCCGAGCGCACCGCCGTCCACCAGCGACGCCCCGAGCCCGACGGCGACCAGGACGGCCCGGCCGAGCCCGACCAGGACGGCGGCGCCCGCCCCCACGGCCGCGACCCCGCCGCCCGCGGCCGCTCCCCCGGCACCCACCACCCCGCCGCCCGCGGCGCCGAGCCCGTCGGCCAGCCCGACGCCGACGCCCACGGCGACCACCCCGACGCCCACCGCGTCCCCGACGATCCGGGTGCTCCAGCTGAACATGACCGGACCGGACGTCAAGGACATGCAGCAGCGCCTGTGGGCCGCCGAGTGCGGCATCGTCGACAAGTCGATCATCACCGGCACGTTCGACTACTGGACCCAGACGGTGCTGAACGACTTCCAGCGCTACAACCGGATCAAGGGCGAGAACAACGTCTACGGGCCGAAGACCCGGGCCGCACTGGAGGCCGACCCGGGCTGCTGACCCTTCGTCAGCCGGTGACCGCCTGGAAGATGCTGACCCCGGCCATCAGGATCATCACACCGGCCGCGACCCGGATGATCACCTTCATCGGCACGTACTTCAGCAGCTTCTGCCCGCCCGCGATGGCGATCCCCGCGACGGCGCACAGCGCCAGCCAGGCCCCGAGGCCCACGGCCAGCGGATCGGCGTACTTGGCGGCCAGGTTGGCGGTCATGATCTGGGTGAGGTCGCCGAACTCCGCGATCGCGACGACCGCGAAGCTGGCCCCGGCCACCTTCCAGAAGCTGTTGGCGGACGGCTCCTTGGCGGCGTGCCCGTCCTCGTCCTCCCCGCCGTGGAAGAGCAGCATGGCGGCGCCGGCCAGGAACAGCAGGCCGGTGACGCCCTCCACCCAGCGGTGCGGCAGCAGCGAGAGCAGGTGCCCGGCGACCAGGGCGAGGCCGACCTGGACGGCCATGGCGGCGGCGACACCGGCGAAGACGTAGCCCGCCCGGTACTTGGTGCCGAGCATCAGGCTGGCCAGGGCAGTCTTGTCCGGCAGTTCGGCCAGGAAGATGATGCCGAAGGTGACGGCGAGCACGGTCAGGCTCATGCGCCCGCCCCGCTTCGCTCGACAGGGGCATTCGCCCGTACGCACCTTCGGACGGTTCGCTCGCTCATCGGAGGTTGGATTCCCTCGGTCGGGCTGTCCGGCCTCGGCAGCTCCGCAAGGGGTCGCTTCGGCCCGACAGCACTGGTCATGGTCACAGCACTGCGGCCGAAGGTCTCGCCGGCACCCGCACGCGACCGCGCGGACTGCCCCGGGCGCCGGGCCCCGGGGGGCCAGTATGTCGACGGTCCGGTGGAGGGCTACTCCCCTTCAACGCCGTCCAGCCTACCGGACGCCGTCGGGCACGGGCTCCGCGCCCACCAGGCCGCGGGCGACCAGCTCCAGCACCACCACGATCGCCACCGACTCCACCGCCAGCAGCGCGACCAGCACGAACAGCTGCACCGCCCCCGCCTGCACGGGGGTGGCACCGCCGAGCAGCATGCCGACGAAGGCCCCGGGCAGCGTGACCAGGCCCACCGTCCGGGTCTGGTCGAGCGCGGGAACGAGCGAGGTGGCGGCAGCGGTACGGCAGATCTCCAGCCGGGCGTCGCGCGGCTCGAAGCCCAGCGCGAGCGCCGCCTCCACCTCGCCGTGGCGCTGCCGCAGCTCGTCCAGGGCACGGCGGCCGGCCAGCGAGGTGGCGGTGAGCGCGCCGCCGATCAGGATGCCGGCGACCGGGATGACCGAGAGGCCCTTGAGCGGCAGCAGCCCGACGCCGAGCAGCAGGGCGAGCACCGGCAGCACCCCGGCGCCGATCGGCGCGGCCGCCCTGGTCCACTCCGGACCGGGGGTGATCCGCCGGCCGGCCGTCCGGACCGCGACCGTGAACATCAGCAGCACGAAGAGCGCCGACCACCAGAGCGAGCCGACCACCCAGGTGATCACCAGCGCGACGGCCGCCAACTGCACGACCGCGCGCAGCCCGGCCCGGAGCACCGCGTGCCCGTGGCCCAGCAGGCCCCACCCGGCCACCGCCACGGCGGCGGCCAGCAGGACGGCGGTGACCACCCCGAGCACCGGGGTGACCGGCAGCAGCTGGCCGCCGCCCGCGGCCGCGAGCGGCACCGGCGTCAGATCCAGCTGGTGAACCACATCCGGTCCTGCCAGGACGTCATCGGGATCACCTCCGCCGTGTAGAGCGGGTAGAAGAAGGCGAAGCAGCCGACGACGGCCAGCACGATCAGCCCGGCCCCCACGGCTCCGTAGCGGCGCCGTTCGGGCGTGCAGCCCTCCGGCCCGAGCATCGCGCCGAGCATCTGGGCGACGGCCAGGCAGAGGAACGGCACCAGCACGACCATGTAGAAGGAGAAGACCGTCCGCTCCTGGTACTGGAACCACGGCAGGTAGATCCCGGCGACGCCGCAGAGCACGGCGCCGGAGCGCCAGTCCCGGCGGAAGAACCAGCGCCAGAGCAGGTAGACCAGGGCGAAGCAGGCCGCCCACCACAGCACGGGGGTGCCGAGGCCGAGGATCTGCGCCGCGCAGCCGCCGGAGGCGGTGCAGCCGTGCTGCCCGTTCGGCACCTGTTCCCAGTACATGGAGACCGGGCGGCCCTGGACCAGCCAGCTGAAGGGGTTGGACTGGTACGTGTGCGGGGTGCTCAGCCCGGTGTTGAAGTCGTACATCTGCGAGTGGTAGTGCCAGAGGCTGCGCAGCGGAGCGGGCACCCAGGTCATGGGGATCTGCGGCAGCGGGACGCCCAGGAAGCTGTCCGGGGAGAGGCCGGCCCGGCTGTCGGCCCAGTGCCGGTCGTACCCGCCGCCGGTCCTGCCGCCGGCGACGAGCCAGCCGGTCCAGGCGCCCACGTACACCACCAGGGCCGAGCCGACCACGGCGAGGAAGGCGGGAGCGGCGTCGCGGCGCAGCATCGAGCGCCACGGGCGCCGGGCGCCGGCCCAGCGCCGGCCGGACTGGTCCCAGAGCACGGTGAGCAGGCCGAAGGCGGCGAGGATCATGGAGCCGTTCCACTTGACCGCGCAGGCGGCGCCGAGGCACACGCCGGCGGCGATCCGCCAGGGGCGCCAGCCGAGGCGGACGGTGTCGCCGCCGTAGGCGTCGCGGACGGCGGCCAGGCGGGCCCGGGTGTGGTCGCGGTCGATCAGCAGGCTGCCGAAGGCGGCGAGGACGAAGAACATCTGGACGCCGTCGAGCAGGCCGACCCGGCTCATCACCAGCTGGAGGCCGTCGACGGACATCAGCAGGGCGGCGGTGCAGCCGATCAGGGTGGACCCGAAGAGCCGGCGGCCGATCCGGGCCAGCATCAGCACGGTGACGGTGCCCAGCAGGGCGGTCATGAACCGCCAGCCGAAGGGGTGCAGCCCGAAGGCCGCCTCGCCCAGCGAGATCACCCACTTGCCGAGCGGCGGGTGGGCGATGAACTCGGGCGCGGAGGTGAGCGGGACGTTCTGCGGCACGGCCAGGATGTCGGCGTTGGCGCTGTCCGACCAGGTGCCCTCGTAGCCCTGCTTGAGCAGCGACCAGGCGTCCTTGGGGTAGTACGTCTCGTCGAAGACGAAGGCGTTGGGGTAGCCGAGGTTCCAGAACCGGAGGAGTCCGGCGAAGAGCGCCACGCCGATCGGCCCGAGCCAGCCGGACCGGTCGGCCGCCCAGCGCAGCAGCCCCCGCGGCGCCGGTGTCGGGGCCGCGGGGGCTGGTGGTGCGGGTGGGTGCGTGAGCGCCGCTTGCGTCATAGCCTCGCCGATTCGCCTGTCTCGCCTGTGCCGGCCGGGGCCGGGCGGTCAACAGCAACTGACACTATGTGCCGCTGGTCGCGAATCCAAGCGCGACGGGCGCCGTCCAGGTGACCCGGACGGCGCAGTCGCACGGCTGCTCAGCGCGGTCACGCCGCGGTCTGCAGCTCCCGGACGGGCAGGGTGGTGCGGACCACGACCGGGGCCGCGTTGTCCTGGGCCGCGGTGAGGTACGGGCGCAGCTTCAGCGCCAGGACGACGATCAGCAGGGTGGAGCCGGCCATCGCCGCCAGGTAGAGCGGCCAGGTGCCGGAGCCGACCAGCAGCACGCCGACGGCCGGGCCGACCGCGATCGCGATCTGCTTCACCAGGGCGTACCCGGAGTTGTAGGTGCCGAGCAGCCGGGCCGGGGCGAGATCGGCGACGATCGGGCCCATGGTGGGGGCGAGCAGCGACTCGCCGACCCCGAACAGGGCGTAGATCGAGACGATCGCGACCGTGGCGGCCATGGTCTCGGTCCGGATCAGGCCGGCGACCAGGGCCATCGCCCAGGCGCCCAGCCAGACCACGCCGGCCGCGGCCATCGCGGTGGTGCGCCGGCGGCGCGCGGTGATCCGCACCACGAACATCTGGAGCACCACGATGGTCAGCGCGTTGGCGCCGATGGCGATGCCCAGGGTGGAGGGCGCGGTGCCGACGGTGTCGGTGGCGAAGGCCGCGACGCCGGACTCGAACTGGCCGTAGCAGGTGAAGAAGATCAGCCCGGCGAGCACGCAGAGCCGCAGCATCGCCTTGTCGGCGACCAGCGCGCGCAGGCCCTGCGGCCCGCCCTTCTGGTCCTGGACGAGGACGGGTGCGGCGTTCGGGATCCGCGCCGTGCCGGTGACCAGGGCGAGGCCCAGGAAGGTCGCCGCCTCGATGGTGAACAGCCTGGTCAGGCTGGCCGGGTCGGCGACGTCGACGATCTGGCCGCCGACCAGCGCGCCGATGCCCATGCCCAGGTTGACCAGGGTGAACTGCAGCGCGAAGGCGTGCGAGCGGGTCGCGGCGGTCGAGCAGCGGACGATCATCGTGGCCAGCGCCGGCTGGCAGGTGGTGACACCCGCGCCGAAGAGGAAGGAGGAGACCAGCAGGGCCGGGGTGCCGGTGGCGTGGCCGAAGGCGAACGCGCCGGTGGCGGCGAGCGCGGCGCCGGCCAGCAGCACCGGGCGCGGGCCGTACCGGTCGATGCCGCGGCCGGTGAACGGGAGAACGGCGAGCGCGGCCAGCGCGAAGACGGTGAACACCATCCCGGCGGCCAGCGAGCCCAGCCCCCGCACCTGGTCCACGTACACGAACATGTACGGCATCGTGAACCCGCTGCCGAACGCACTGAGCGCGTTGCCGATCTGGACGCGGCGCAGCGGGCCGCCCGCCCCGCGCGTCTGCTGCCTCTGCTGCTTCACCGTGCCGGTCACCGTGCACACCCCTTCATGAGGTCCCTGCCGGCCCACGAGCCGGCTTTCGCTGGATACTCTTAAGTCCGTAAGATTTAAGAGCTAAAGTCTGACGTCATAAAGTCTTAGCACCAGAAGAGTGAGGAGTCAAAGGCTTAAGGGGTGCACCCCGCGTGCGACACTGTTGCGCATGACTGCAGAGAAGCCCGCGCCGGCCACCGCCCGCGAGCTGGGCATCGCCGAGCAGGTGGCCGTCTACCAGCGGGAATTCCCCGATGTGGACCCCCAGGTGGAGACCATCGTGCAGACCCTCTCCCGGGTCGCCCGGCGGATGAGCGTCGCCTACGACCGGCAGCTGACTGTGCTCGGAATCACCTCCGCCGAGTGGGAGGTGCTCAAGGCCCTGGTGGTCGCCGGGAGCCCCTACCGGCTGGGCCCGGGCGAGCTGGCCAAGCGGCTCGGACTCACCCCCGCCGCGATGACCCACCGGATCGACCGGATGGTCGCCGAGGACCTCGTCACCCGGGAGCGCGACGAGACCAACCGGGTCCGGGTGATCATCGAGCTGACCGACAACGGCCGCGACAAGTGGCTGGAGTCGATGCGGATGGCCGCCGTCTTCGAGGAGGTGCTGCTCCAGGACCTCGTCGGCGAGGAGCGCATCGTGCTCTCCGGCATGCTCGCGCGGATGCTGCGGAGGATCGAGGAGACCCAGCCCGACGCCCTCGGGCGCACCGACGACCTGGCCTGAGCACCGGGCATCAGGTCGGCGCCGAGCCGGACAGCACGAAATCCGGCCCGCCGGGGGGCTCCCCCGGCGGGCCGGACCGTTCCTGGTGGTGCGAGGGTCCGTCAGGCCCTCATGTGCTCAGTCGCTCGGGCGGTTCAGCAGGGGCCGTTGTCGGTCCAGACGCCCCACTGACCGGTGGTGGTGGGGTCCTCGCCCTTGGTCCACCACTTGTTGGTGTAGTAGTGGCCCTTCCAGGAGACCTTGGTCGGGTTGGCGTAGGTGGCGGCCGAGTCCCAGCCCGGGGCGGCGGAGCAGCCGGCCGGGGTGGTCGGGGTCGCGGTGGCGGTCGGGGTGGCCGTGGCCGTCGCGGTGGCGGTCGGCGTGGGGGTCACCGTCGGAGTCGCGGTCGCGGTCGGGGTGGGCGTCGGCGCGGCCGGGCAGCCGGCGGCGGAGCCGTTGGTGGCCTCGACCATCTTGTCGAACAGCGCGGTCTTGGTGCCCAGGTCGTACAGCGAGAAGGCGAAGGAGCCGCCGAGGCCGTTGCAGTGGGCGTAGTCGACCTTGGCCTGGATCGACCGGGCGTCCTCACCGGACCAGAAGGTGGAGCCGTCGTAGAAGTACGTGGTCTTCGCCGTGTCGTCCCAGAAGGTCTTGGCCGGGTTGTCGACGAAGCCCGCGAGCTCCTTGTACATCTGGATGCCGGGCACGCTGCCGGACATCGAGGCGCCGGCGGCCGGGCCGGTGGCGGGCTGGAAGAGGCCGTTCTTGCCGTTGTTCTGGACGCCGGTCCAGCCGCGGTAGTAGAAGGGGACGCCCACGTTGATCTTCTTCGCGGGGAAGCCGCCCGGAATGCCGTAGTCGGCGTCGCCGGCGGTGTACGCCTTGATCGCGGCGTCGACCGAGTACTTGCCGTGGCCCGGCGCGGCCGGGGTCATCGGGTCGTCCGGGCCGGAGTAGAGCGGTGCCTGGTGGTTGGTCGGGCCCTTGGCGTCCCACGCACCGTGCATGTCGTAGGTCATGATGTCCAGGAACGTCAGGTACTGGCCGATCTTGTCGGTCTCGACGTTCCGGATCTTGTCCTGGCCGGCGCCGACCGCCGCCGCGGTGGCGTAGGTCTTGCCGTCGGCCTTGCCCTGGGCGTCGAGCTGCTCGCGCAGTTCCTTCAGCAGCAGGGTGAAGTTCTGCTTGTCGTTCGGGCTGGAGAGGTTGCCGGTGTGGCCGCCGCCGCCCGGGTACTCCCAGTCGATGTCGATGCCGTCGAAGACGCCGGCCGCCGCACCCTGGCCGCCGTAGCCGGCGTCGACCGGCAGGTTGCCCTTGATGAACATGTCGATGCAGGACGAGACCAGGTGCTTGCGCGAGGCGTCCGTGGCGGCCGCCGCCGAGAAGTACTTGGAGTAGGTCCAGCCGCCCAGCGAGATCAGGATCTTGAGGTTGGGGTTCTTCGCCTTCAGCTTCTTCAGCTGGTTGAAGTTGCCCGCGATCGGCTGGCCCCAGACGTCACCGACGCCGTCGACCGAGATGTCCGGCCCGAAGCTCTTCTGGTAGTCCGCGAAGGCGTCGCCCGCGCCGTCACCGGCGTTCGGGTTGTTGTCGTCCTGGTTGGCGGCCTTGGTGGCCTCGAAACAGCCCAGGTCGGTCGGGTTGATGTTGGCGAACGAGTAGATCAGGTAGTCCAGCTTCCCGGCCACGCCGGTGTCCTGGATCGTCTTGGGGTAGTACGCGTTCGCGTAGATCGACCACTGGTCGAAGTAGGCGACCTTGATGCCGCCGCTGGTGGCCGGTGCGCCGGTGGAGTTGGTGACGGCCGCGTTGGCCGGGGCGCCGCCGGAGAGGGCGAGGCCCGCGCCGAGCAGCAGGGAGGCGGTCGTCCCGGCCGCGACGGCGGCCAGGCTCTTCGGGCGCCGGCGGCGGCCGCCCTCCTGGGCCGGGGTCCCGGCCCTTTCGATACGTGAACGGAGCATGGGTGCGTGACTCCTGGTTGTGGGGGATTCCGCCGCCCCGGCGGGTCCGTACGGGGTGGGGCCGCACGACCAGGGCATGACAGAACGAGGGAAGGGAATCGAGCGGGAACATGCCTTGACGGACACCGGGATATGCCGAACCGGCGCCCGCGGCCAAGACCGCTGACGCCGGTTCAGGGGCTCCCTGCACCTGGGAATAAAATGGACTAGACCAAATCCCCCGTCAAGGGGTGATGTTGAGCCTTGAGCCGCCCTTAAGGTTGGCCGATTTCCTCGTCACCCCCGCTGACCTGCGGGTCAGTAGCGGACGGCATTTGCCACTTCGGCCTTGACCGTGCCGGTCAGATCCCGGTTGCTGTGCGCGGTGGCCTGGGCGCTCTGCCCGGGGGCGACGTCCGGAACGGTCACCGCCGTCGCGTCCAGCACGTTGCCGGAGCCGTCGGTGAAGTTGACCTGGATCACGTAGCGGCCCGACTGCTGCCCGTGGTTGGTGATGGTGAGCGGCACCTCGGCCTTGCCGTCCGAGCCGATCGTGACCGCTCCGGCGGCGACGTCGCCCTTGGCGTCCAGCCCGCCCTTGATGCCCGCGACGGCCGAGGAGGCCGCCGCCTCGGCCGACGCGGCCGCCGACGCGACGGCCGAGGAGATCCCGCCCGCGGCCGAGGCGGCCGCCGAAGCCGCCGCCGAGGCCGCGGCGGAGGCGGCCGCGGAGAGCCCGGACTCCACCGCGCCCGCGACCGAGGAGACGGCGCTGCTGGCCTTGCCGTTCGAGGAGCAGCCGGCCAGCGCCGTCGCGCCGAGCACGACCGCGGCCAGCACGCCGGCCAGCGCACGGCGGGGGCGGTGGACGACGGGAGCGTCCGGGTCCTGCGCGGTCGGCCGGAAGGGGGCCGCCGTCCGGCGCCCGGGCCGCTGCTGCGGCCCGCGGTCGGACCGGTGCACGGGCCGGCTATCGGCCCGGTTCTCAGGCCGGTTCTCAGACCGGCACTCGGGCCGGCGCTCGGGCCGGTGGTCCGGCTGACGATCCATCGGGGTCCTCGATTCTGCCCGGCGCCGGGGTACCCGGCACACCTCCCGCCCACCCTCCGAGGCCGTGGTCGCGGCCGCCAGCGGGGCTGGTGCGTCCGGGTGAGCGCGGCCGTGGGGCGCCGCACCCGGGTGACGGCACGGTGCACGGGAAGTCGGCCGGCCCGACTTCCCGTGCACCGGTTCCCCCGGAACAGGCGGCCTGCAGGACTAGCGGTCTCAGGACGGGCGGTTTCAGGACAGGCCCGAGCCCTCCTGCTCCTCGGCCTCCACCGCGGCCCGCTCCTCGCTCAGCCGGACCGCGTGCCGGCGGCGGGCCACCACGCCGTACGCCGAGGCCGCGCTGGCCACGAAGGCGAGCATCCCCACCCACGGGCGGTCGAAGGCGTGCCCGGTCAGGTGGTCCAGCGAGTACCGGCCCGGCCCGGCCAGGCCCAGCGCCAGGCCGGTCGCGCCGAGGAAGGCGGGGTACTCGTAGCCCCCCGCGGTGACGAAGAAGCCGGCCGGCGCGTGCACCGCGACCGCGCCCGCCATGGTTCCGGCCACCACCGCGCCGGCCACCGGCGTGGCCAGGCCGGCCACCAGCATGGCACCGCCGCCGGCCTCGCCGAGGCCCGCCGCGATGGCGCTCTGCCGACCCGGATGGAAGCCCATGTGCTCCATCGCCTGGGCGGTGCCCTCCAGGCCGCCGCCACCGAACCAGCCGAACAGCTTCTGGGTGCCGTGCGCGATCAGTACCCCGCCGACGGCGCCGCGCAGGGCCAGCAGGCCCAGGTCCTTACGGTTCAGACACATGTCGCATCCTCGTTCCAGCGCAGGGTGGTCCCGCTTCCATAGCAGCCGAAAGGGCGGGCCTGATCGACCTGGGACCGCCATCCGGGGGAATATCGAGGAGGAGGGGAATACGGGGCGAGCAGGAGTGGAGGGCAGATGACCGTCACCCGGCCGGAGCGGCCCACGTACGTTCTGGACGGCCGCGGGATCACCGACCGCGCCGCCTTCTACACGGCCCTCGGCGCCGCCCTGAACGGCCCCGGCGGCTACTACGGCTCCAACCTCGACGCGCTGGCCGACTGCCTGCACGGCGGGTTCGGCCCCACTCCCCCGTTCACCCTGCTCTGGAAGGACGCCGACACCGCCCGCCGGCACCTGACCGGCACGGTCCTCCTCGGCGAGCGGCAGGTCGGCTACTTCGACGCGATCCTCGTCACCCTGCGCGCCGAGGGCGTGGCGGTCGAACTGCGATGATCATCCCGGCCATGCTTGGCCCATGTTCGTCTTCAACCTGAGCGGCGCCTTCATCGCCTTCTTCGCCGTCGTCGGCCCGCCGAAGGTCCTGCTGTCGTTCGCCCGGCTGGCGGCCACCCGGAGCACCGCGGAGCTGCGGCAGCTCGCGGCCTGGTCCACGCTGATCTCCGCCGTCATCGCGGTGGTGCTCGCCTACACGGCCGACGCCGTCACCTCGCTGTTCCACATCAGCGACCAGTCGCTGCAGCTGGCCGGCGGGACGATCTTCTTCGTCTACGCCGTCGCGCTGGTCCTCGGCATCCACCTGGGCGTCGGCCCGGACGAGGCCGACGAGCACCTGCCGAACCCGATGGTGGACGGCATCCGCGAGCTGCTGCTGCCGTACATCGCCAGCCCGCTGGCGGTCACCGCGGTGCTGGTGGCCTCCCTCAGCAAGGACGACTGGGGCTGGCGGACCACCATCGTCGGGGCCTACCTCGCGGTCGTGGTGATCAACTACTTCTGCGTGGCGGCGCTGGCCCCGCTGATGCGGCGCACCCACCGGACCTCGCTGGAGGTGCTCTCCCGGCTGCTCGGCCTGCTGCTGGCGGCGGTCGGCGTGGAGCTGTTCCTGAACGGCCTGGCGGGGCTCGGCGTCCACCTGCCGGACGGGCACTGAGCCCGGCCGACAGGGGGCGCTGCGGGTCAGCCGGCCGCCAGCCGGGCCAGCACCTCGCCGATCCGGTCCCGGACCAGCGGGTCGGTGGCCAGACCGTCCGGGCCCACGGCCGCGCGGTCCAGCGGGATCCGCACGCAGGCCTCCTCCAGCACGGCCGCGCCGGTGTAGCCGAGCACGGTGCGCAGCGTCGCCTCGGCTCCCTGGCCGCGGCCGGGGGCGGCGGCGTTGATCCAGGCGGACGGCTTGTCCGAGATCTCGGTGCCGCCGACCGTCCAGTCCAGCAGGTTCTTGAAGGCTCCGGGCAGCGTGCCCGCGTACTCCGGGGTGCAGATCAGCAGGGCGTCGGCGGCCTCGATGGCGGCCCGCAGCTCGATGACCGGCCCGGGCAGCGGGTCGGTGTCGTCGTCAGGGTTGAAGTGCGGCAGCGCGGCCAGGCCGGTGTAGTACGTGGCGGTGACGCCCTCGGTGGTCTGCGCGACCGCGGCGGCGGTGCGCAGCACCGTCTCGTTGGTGGAGCCGGCGCGCAGGCTGCCGGAGAGCAGCAGGATGTGACACTCGTCGTTCGGCATGGCGAGGAACCTACCGCTCCGCCGGGCCTGCCGCTCCGCCGGGCCTGACGTTCCGTCGGATCCGGGGGTTCCGCCGGGTCCGCGGTCCAGCCGGGCCCGGGGTTTCGCCGGGTCCGGGGTTCCGCCGGGTCCGGGGCTCCGCCCGCCCGGAGGGGCGGCTCAGGGAACGACCACCGGGCGCCAGGGCACCGGGCTGGAGAGGATCATCGAACTGGACGGCTGCCCGTACGCGCCGAGCCGGTCGGTCAGGGCCTCGAAGTCGGCCATCGTGGGCACCGCGACCAGCAGCACGCAGCAGGCCCCGCCGGTCACCCGGTGCAGCTGGAGCACCTCGGGCCAGCAGGCCACCTCGGGGTCGCGCAGCACGCAGCGCGGACCGTAGCACTGGAGCTGCACGAGCGCGGTGATCGGCAGCCCGGCCCGGACGGGGTCGACGTGGGCGTGGTAGCCGCTGATCACCCCGTCCGCCTCCAGCCGGCGCACCCGTTCGGCCACGGCGGGTGCGGAGAGGCTCACCCGGCGGGAGAGTTCGTTGTACGAGAGCCGGGCGTCCTCCTGCAGTTCGGCCAACAGGCGGCGGTCGACGGCGTCCACGGCGGCTCCCGGGAGGTGGTGGTGGCGGATATCGGGCGGTGGGCGGCGGGCCCGGGAGGGCGGGCCCGCGGACGGCCGGATTCCGCCGTTTCGCGATCGTAAAGCAGATCGGCGCAAAGACCTCTCGAATGACAGGTCAGGAGGCCGTTGCGATGCCCGGAGCCCATTCAAGAGCCGGTGGTGGCCACCGCACAATTGGGGCCCCGCAACGGTGCGGGTCATCAGGAGGGATCGGGATGGGGCACGACGCGGTGGAGAAGCCCAACCTGTCGTTCGGTCGGGACGGCGAACCGGGTCACGGCACCCCGTACGCCCGGTACGTGCGGCTGGCCGAGCTGCACAGCCTGCAGAACCCGCGCAGCAAGGTGCCGGCCGAGCTGTCGTTCATCGTCACCACCCAGGTGATGGAGCTGCTCTTCGGCCTGCTGCGGCACGAGTGGACGCTCGCCCAGCAGGCGCTGCGCGAGGACGACCTGCCGGCGGCGCTGGCGGCGCTGCGCCGCGGCACCCACGTCCAGGACGTGCTGGTGGAGTCCTGGGACCTGCTGGCGACCATGACGCCGCAGGAGTTCAACGCCTTCCGCTCGGTGTTCGGCGAGGCCTCGGGCTTCCAGTCCTCGGCCTTCCTGCACCTGGAGTTCCTGCTCGGCAACAAGAACGCGGCCCTGCTGCGGATGTACGACGAGGTGCCGCAGACCCAGGCCGAACTGCGGGAGGCCCTGCGCTCCCCCGGCCTGTACGACGACGCGCTGGCCCTGCTCGCCCGGCACGGACTGGCCGTGCCGCACGAGCCGTCCGAGCAGCGGCACCGCGCCGACCCGGCGGTGGAGGCGGCCTGGCGGCAGGTCTACACCGACCCCGGCCACGCGGCGCTGCAGCCGCTCGCCGAGGCACTGCTGGACGTCGCCGAGCGGGTGACCCGCTGGCGCCAGCGGCACCTGGCGTCGGTCAGGCGTGCGATGGGGGCCAAGCCCGGCTCGGGCGGCTCCAGCGGTCTGACCTGGCTGCGCAAGGCCGCCGAGCAGGACGTCTTCCCGGAGCTGTGGACCGTCCGGGACGAGCTGTGAACGAGCGATCCGCCACCGAGGGACAGGACGGGAACGTGGGCGAGAGGACGGGCATGATCACGCGCGAGGAGTGCGAGGCGCTGGACGCCGCCGACCCGCTGGCGGCGTTCCGCAAGGAGTTCGCGCTGCCGGAGGGGGTCGTCTACCTGGACGGGAACTCGCTCGGCGCGCTGCCGGCCCGCACCCCCGGGCGGGTGCGGCAGGTGGTCGAGGAGGAGTGGGGCCGGGAGCTGATCCGCAGCTGGAACGAGGCCGGCTGGTTCGAGCAGCCCTACCGGCTGGGCCGCCGGATCGCCCCGCTGATCGGGGCCGGGCCGGCGGAGGTGGTCGTCTGCGACACCACCTCGGTCAACCTGTTCAAGGTGCTGACGGCCGCGCTGCGGCTGCGCCCCGGCCGTCGCACGGTGCTCGGCGACGGCGCGGCGTTCCCGACCGACCTCTACATCGCCGAGGGCGTGACCGGGCTGTTCGAGGGCGCGCGCAGCGTCCTGGTCGCGCCGGAGGAGCTGGACCGGCACCTCGACGGGGACGTCGCGGTCGTCGTCCTCTCCCACGTCGACTACCGCACCGGCGAGCTGCTGGACATGCCCGGGATCACCGCCCGGGTGCAGGCCGCGGGCGCGCTGATGATCTGGGACGTCTGCCACTCGGTGGGCGCGCTCCCGGTCGAACTCGGCGCGAGCGGTGCCGACTTCGCCGTCGGCTGCACCTACAAGTACCTGAACGGCGGCCCCGGTTCACCGGCCTTCCTGTACGTGGCCGAGCGCCACCTCGCGGCCGGGCCGGAGCAGCCGCTGAGCGGCTGGTTCGGGCACGCCCGCCCGTTCGCCTTCGAGCCCGGGTACGACCCGAAGGCGGGCATCGGCCGCTTCCTGACCAGCTCGCCCTCGCTGCTCGGCCAGGCGGCGCTGGAGTCCTCGCTGGACGTCTGGGAGCGGGCCGACCTGGCCGCGGTGCGGGCGAAGAGCCTGGCGCTGACCGATCTGTTCATCGCCCTGACGGAGGGCCTGGACGGGGTCGAGGTGGCCACCCCGCGCGAGCACGCCCGGCGCGGCAGCCAGGTCGCGCTGCGGCACGCCGACGGCTACCCCGTGGTGCAGGCGCTGATCGCGCGCGGGGTGATCGGGGACTTCCGCGCCCCGGACCTCATGCGGTTCGGCTTCACCCCGCTCTACCTGTCGTACACCGAGGTCTGGGACGCGGCGCAGCAGCTGGCCGAGGTCCTGGAGAGCGGCGAGTGGCGGGAGGAACGCTTCTCCCGGCGCGGCGAGGTGACCTGACCGTCGTCCGCCCCTCCCGTCTTGCCGTTGACAATGCCCAGCATTGAAGTCGTCGGCATGGCAAGGACGTCGGCGGGCCACGAGACCCGCGAGAAGCTGCTGCGGGCCGCGGAGGAACTCTTCGCCACCCGAGGCGTGGAAGCGGCTCTGACCAGGGACATCACCCGGCTCGCCGGGCAGAGCAACCCCTCCGCCGTGCAGTACCGCTTCGGCTCCCGCGAGGGCCTGCTCGACGCGATCATGGCCGCCTGCCAGGAACGCACCGAGCAGGCCCTCGCGCCGCTTCTGCCCGGACTCGGCACCGCCCCGTTGGCCGGACTGCTCGGCGCCCTGGTCGGGGCCGAGGCCCCCGAGATCGCCACCGCCGTGGTCTACCTGCTCTCCGACGACTCCTCCTACGTCACCGGCGCCGAACTCGCCGTGGACGGCGGCTGGACGGCCGGCCTGACGGTGAAGTACGTCATGGGGCAGTGACCCCCGGCCGGGCCCGCCGGGCCGCCGCCCGGCCCCCGGCCCCCGGCTCGCCCCGTCCCCGCTTCGCCGCCGAGCCCGTTGTGCCGCCGCCCCCGTTGTGCCGCCGGGCCTGCAACCGGCCGGTGGTGGTTCGGCCACAACCCCGACGGGCAGGTACTCCTATGACCCATCGTCAGATCATAGGAGTGGCATATGAACCTGGCATCCGGGCCGTTGAGCCCCGAGCCCACCCAACTTCTCGTCGGCCTGGCCTGCTTCTTCGTGATGACCTGGTTGCTGGGCCGCAAGGTGCTGCCGCGGATCGAGCAGGTGCAGGCCGAGCGGCGGGAGGCGACCGAGGGCAGGCTGGAGCGGGCGGAGGAGATCCGCGCCGAGGCGGAACGGACGTACGAGGCGTACCGGCAGGAGCTGGCGACGGCCCGGCAGCAGGCCGCGCTGATACGGCAGGAGGCCGCCGAGCAGGGTGCGGCGATCATCGCGGCGGCCCGCGAGGAGGGCGTCCGGGAGCGCGACCGGCTGGTCGCCGAGGCGAACGCGCAGATCGCCGTCGACCAGGCGCTTGCGGCCGTCATGCTCCGCCGGGACGTCGGCGAGCTGGCCGTCGACCTGGCGGGACGGGTGGTCGGCGAGTCCGTGTCCGCCGTCGCCGCCGGGCGCGGCACGGTCGACCGCTTCTTCGACGAACGCTGAACCGGGGCGCCGGACGGCCCCGCCCGGCCCGGCCGCGCTGACTAAGCCCCCGCGGGCGGGCCCCCCGCACCCCCCACACGACCACGAGAACAA